>JAPLUN010000459.1 GCA_026397715.1 Verrucomicrobiota bacterium | reverse complement strand
CGGGGTCCCTTTATAGGACATATAGGTCCCGTAAGGCCCATTCTATGCATGATCGCAGACACAGCGTCATAGCGACTGGATTGAATGGAAATCTCAAAACCAAAAAAAAGATTTGCCCAATCTATTGATTTGAGAGATTATTTAACATATCTAAATAATCAATAGATGCCCCACTTCTCATGAAAAGGATCCTAATTTACGCTTTCAGCGTCAGCGTTGCCTTTTGCCAAAGTGCGATGGGGCAGACTGGTTATGGTGTCATGGGGGTTCCTCCTGCGGGCTATGGCACACCGCCCCCGGGATACGGCACTCCACCGCCCAGTGTTCCGGCGTATCCCAATTCTTTGCCACCAGCCTCCGTCACGCCAGCAGTGACCGCACCTCCTGGCTATGCAGATCCGTACGCGGCAGCACCGCAGCCCGGACAAGTGTCTTCCTACGCACCGCAAGGAGTCAGCAATTACAGTTCTCCTCCTAGCGGCACGGCTTATGGAGCCACTGCAGCAGAGTCGAACATGGTCAATTTCAGGAATGCTGAAGCCTACTACCGTTACCTCGCTCCAAAGCACAGCAACTTGTCCGGGGCCAGCACCATCGGCGGCGCCCTCTCGTTGGAGCTCAGCAGTCTCTTTTACTTGAAATTCGGTGCCTCCTGGGGCAGCGGAACGGACAATTCCGGTCCGGGCGGTGCCGGTGGCCATGCAAAATACCATTTTGCCAGCGTCCAGGCGGGTGCGGGTTTCCATACGCAGCTCACCAACCGTCTCACCTTTGTGGCTGAAGCTGGCATGGTGTATGCCAACCTGAAGGCCAGCAACAGTTCCGTCAGTTTCAGCGACGGCTCCATCTACATTCGTCCCGCCCTGCGCTACACACCGCTTGATTGGTTGGAACTGCAAACTGGTGTGACCGTGAGCAGTGCGGACAAATACGACAGCAAAATGCTGGATTTCACCGGCTACTTCCGCGTGCTTCCGAAGTTTGATGTCGGTTTGGGGGGGGATTTTGGCAACACGAGCCGTGCTTTCCGCGCCACGATGCGCTTGCGCTGGTAAGGTGGTGCGCCCTGTTTTGGATCGGCCATGGCTCCCGGCCATGGCCTTTTTTATGATTTCCGGGTCTTCACCGGCTTCTTGCGGCTGGCATAGCAATGGCGGCAGATTTCACATTTGGTGCCATCGCAGCCGCGAGCACTGCAAAACTCCCTGCCATAGAAGATGATCTGCAGGTGCAGCTTGTTCCAGGATTCCTCCGGAAAGAGGTGCTTCAAATCACGCTCGGTCTGCAGGACGGACTTGCCGTTGGTCAGACCCCAGCGCTGGGCAAGGCGGTGGATGTGAGTGTCCACGGGAAACGAAGGGATGCCAAAGGCCTGAGCCATCACGACCTGGGCGGTTTTGTGCCCGACTCCGGGGAGACGCTCCAAGGCCTCCAGCGAGGCGGGCACCTTTCCTTGGTGTTCAGCCAGCAGGATGCCGGAAAGCTGTTTGATGGCCCTGGCTTTCTGGGGGCCCAGACCGCAGGGGCGCACAATGGCTTCGATTTGATCCAGGGGCGCGGCTGCGAGCGCTGCCGGCGTTTTCCCGAGCCGAAACAAGGCTGGCGTCACCTGATTGACGCGGACATCGGTGCACTGGGCCGAGAGCAGCACGGCCACCAGCAGGGTGAAAGGATCCTCATGATCCAGCGGAACCGGGGTCTCCGGGTATAACTGCCCCAGCCGATTCCGAATGTAGTCCGCGCGCTCCTGCTTGGTCACTGGGTCTAAGAACTGCGCTGAATGCGGCCCACCATGCGGCGTATGTGCTCATAGCCCATGCGCTCCCTCATGATGGAGAGGCTTTTGGAAAATGATCCCCATTTGATGACGCGGATATTCACATTGCGCACACCCCACGCATTCATGGTGGCCTTGTCCGGCTTGTAGAGGTCGATGGTGTTGGTGCCCACCAAGGCGGAACCATAGTCATCCACCTGATAAACGTAGGGCAGTCCCTCGATCTGGAAAATGGTGCCTACCGGATACACGGACCAGTCGGCAGCAGCGCTGCGCACGTTTCCATACTTGAGCTGGGTTACGACGGCCGTCTTGGCGCCGTAAACGATGTGGTCTGATTCGCCATGCGTGTAGGCAGTGGTGCGAACAGAGGTGATGCGAGTGCCCCGGCCCATGAAGCCTGTGGATTCACAAGACGCCAGTAAACAGGCGGAGAGGCTGAGGAGAAGGAGTGTGTGGTATCGCATTTTTATTAACAATATCTGATTGTTAACTTTCCTTTTGGAATACTTATTGTGGGGTAAATCGCCGCTGAAATCAATCTTTGATTTTTGGACCACTTTTGAGAAAGGGGGCGTAAAGGATCAAAGGCAGCAGTTCCCATCGCGAAAGGGAACTCTGTGTGCATTCCTGGCTGTGATTGAGCCTGCAATTGCGGCGGCAAATCACGAGCCGCTTCCGCTCTTGGGGGAGGCTTCCGACTTCTTCAGAACCTTGGTCAGCTTTTTGGCGAAATCCTTGGGGGGCGTGACGTCTTTGACATCGTCCAGGGTGGTCTTGCCCGCTGAATCGAGGAAAAAGAGGTGGGGAATGGTGTCCACCTTGAAGCCTTCGGCGAGCTTGCTGTTGGCTTCCTCGTCGATGTCCAGGTAGGCCCAGTTGAACTTGTCCTGCAGCGGCAGCACCTCGCTGCTCGGGTAGACCTCTTTTTTCATTTTCTGACAGGGGCCGCACCAGGCGGCGGAGAAAACGAGGATGATGGGCTTGCCGTTCTGCTTGGCGGCCTTCGAAACCGCGGCGTAGGAGGTGAAGAACTTCGGGCTGCCTTTGGGGAAGTCAGACGCGTGGAGGCTGAGTGAGAACAGGGCGGCGAGTAAAAGGAGCGCTTTTTTCATGAGAGGTGCGGGAATAGGGACGCAGGCCACGGCATGAATATTTCAGCTCCTCACAGGCACCCCGTTAAAGCGCCGACTTTTCTCCTGAGCGAAGCGCCTGGGCCATGACGGACAGCCGCCGCCAGCACGTCCAGAGTCCGCCGACAAAGATCAGCGTCAGCGCCAGCAGGACGCCCCAGCGTTCGTGCCCGGTGAGGTGCTGGATCATTTCGATCAAAAGCCCGCCGCACAGCACGGCCATGCGGTGCTGTTTGGCCATGGGGCCGCGGAAGTCGTGCTTGCCGGTCAAGGAGGCGCCCAGCACGCGGATGTAGGCCGTCCAGACCGCCGTCACCGCGCAGCACCAGCCCAGTGGAATGACGTGGAAGAGCTTTACCACACCGGGGTCTCCCGCGCCGCTGTAACCCGCGCCCACCATGATCAGCACATCTGCCACACGGTCCGGTGCGTCGTTGAAGATGGCCCCCACGGGCGAGCCTTTGCCGCCTTCCACCGCCACCATGCCGTCCATCAGATTGCACACCAGCCTCATCTGAATGCAGACGAGAGCCCCAAGCCAGGCTGCGAGGATGCCTGTGACGCTCGCTTGATCTCCAGCGACCATGAAGCAGGCCATCGCTCCGCCGGCAAAAAGGACGCTCAGCAGTGAGATCGCATTTGGGGTGATGCCGGAGTGCGCCAGCCAACCGGCCAGCGCATGTGCCCAGCGGGTGTCGCGGGATTTCAAACTGCGGCGTGACGCCAGATGTTCTTCGGGCACGCTCATTGGCGGAAGGAATTCGAGCTCAGCGTGCCGTTGACTTCCAGCTCACCACCCGCCCGTTGACGAAGTCAGCCGTTCCAGCGGTGTAGGGGATGTACGTCACTGAAGTGCCGCTGCCCCACATGGGATAACCACCGTAGCCATAGGGACCGAAACCACCAAATCCTGGGTATCCGAAGCCACCATACCCAAAGCCACCGAAGCCAAAACCCATGTTCATATTCATGGAGCGGACGGGACGCTGGCCTTCATAGGTCCAGTTTTCGCTCTCTCTGCCGCGATTGATGCCCACCGAGACGACGTCCGGACGTCCCCATGCCAGGAAAACCGCATCACGTGTCATGCCCTCACGGATCAAGCCATGCGTCACAAGCTGGCGGTCTTTGGCGCTCAGCTTGGAAAACATCTGTGGGTTTTTCTCAATGCGCGTCTGGGGCGTGGAGGAGCACTGAACGAGAAAGGTGGCGACGGCCAGAACCAGACAGAGGCGGACGAAGAAGGGCTTTTTCATGGCTGGGAGCATTTTGCTGCCGGTGAAGTTGTTTGTCGAATGTTCTTAATGACCGGAAGACTCTACGTTTCGTTCATCTTTGCCGGCTGTAAAAACGCGCAGCATCATCCAGCCGCCCGCCACCAGCACGGTTGCCGCAAACCACCACGGCCACAGTCCCAGCGCTGCGGCAAACACGCGGGGATCGTCCGCGCTCAGGTGCAAATGGCCGCCCACCCAGCTGGTCTGCCAGCCGAAAAGCAGGGTGAGGGTGCCATAGGCCAGATTGATCGTCAGCCCGCGAAAGCTCAGCGCGGTGGCCCGCTGCTCGGAGTCCACAATCTCGTTCAGGTAATGGGACAGGAAGAACTGCAGGAAACGCATGCCCAGGAACAGCGGCATGACCAGAGCGATGCCCGTCCAGCTCGGCTGCGGATGCGCCGCCGCCAGCAAGCCGCCAAACACCACGAGGCCGAGCCAGAGGAAATTTTGCCGCGCCGTCATGACCTTGGCGCTCGTTTCCATCAGGCCTGCGGTCACAAGTCCCAGCAGAGACACCCCGGTGCCGATCACGCCATACCAGCCTTCCTCGATGCCCACGAGGCGGTAGAAATTACTCGCCACGGTCAGGAAGAGGCGGATCACACTGTCAAAGACCAGCCCGAACAGGATCAGCGCAAAGGCTGCTTTCGTGCGCCAGATCCAGCCGCCCGTTTGAAGGATGGAGATCCAGGTTTCACGGATGCTCTGCAGCAGCGAAGTCTTGGGGGCAGGGGCGCGCACTTCGGTCATGCGCAGGGTCACCACCAGACAGGCCAGCGCGGTGCCCAGACCGAGAAGGAGCGGCAGTTTCATGGACACCTGCTTGGCCACCGTCACATCCAGACCTATCCAATGAAATGCCGTTGTCAGGCTGTGTGCGTCATACAGCACCGATCCGGTGATGGAAGACACCACAAAGCCCAAGGCCATTCCGCGTGAAAGCTTCGCCATGATCTGCGGCCACAGCGTCGTGCGTTCAGCAGCCGGCAGGGAGTCATAGGCCAGCGCCTCATCCGCACCACTCGCACAGGCTTCGGCAGCCCCACTCAGCACACGGTTCACCACAAATAGCCACAGCACGAGGTCATGGTGCCCCGGCTGCATCAGGCACAGCACCGCCATTTCCAGCACCATCAGTACACCTGCCACCACCACCAGCGGCCTGCGGCCAAAACGATCTGCCAGTGCCCCTGAGGGAACCTCCAGCACCACGCTGGTCAGCGCCCACACCACGTTCAGCGCCGCGAATTCACCGATGCTCAGGCCCAGATCAAGGAACAGAATTGTGAACACCGGGTAGTAAAACCGGCAGTTGAACAGGATACGGAACCACACAAACAGGCGTGCATTGGAATGCTCAGGCATGCCTCTCTCTACGCTTCAAATCAGGACGCAGGCAACGCAAAGCATCGAATTCCGTGCTGCTCTAGAATCTAACCCGCAAATACGTGCCCAGCACGGATTCGTTTTTCCAGGTCATCTTGGTGCGCTTGGAGTCGATCATGTAGAAGAGGTCGAGGTCTATCGAATCGGTGAGTTTGAATGTGAGTCCCAGTGGGATGAAGCGGTTCTCTGTTGGGCGGCGAAGATGCAGGTCCATCAGGCATTCATCGCTGGCAAAGAGGCGTGTCAGCGGGCCCAGCGGCTGGGGCAGGGTCCAGGCGAGCTGCATGCGATGCCGGGTGCGGTTTGCCGTGGAGGGGGCTCCTTGGTTCTCGCGCCATTCCATGCGGTTGCGCCAGTCCAGGCGCACCTGCTTTAGCTCGTAGTGGGGGTTGATTTCCAGCTCCGGGCGGAGCTGGTTGTAATGATCGTGCGTGGCGGTGTTTTCGAGCCTGAGCATCGACAACCCCAGTCCGAGATCCAGCCACTTGGTCGCGGCATACTTCACGCGCGGACTCACCATCTGCGCGTAGGAGCCGTCCACCTCATCGGCAAAGTTGCCCATGAACACGCTGCCGGTCCACGGCGGCCTGCGGTAATAGTCCACATTCGACCAAGCCCACCACTCATCGGCTTGTGCGGTCAGAGTTGAAAGAAGACAGAGGAATAGCAGCAGGCGCATCAGATGAATCAGTAGGAGGCGCCGATGATCTCGTTGGTCATGGCATTGATTCGTTCGATGACTTCATCCGCCTCTTCCTGGGTCACTCCCATATCGAGCAGCGTCTCCACAAGATGAGTGGTGAAGCTGCCAAAATGATGCCGGGTGATGCCCCGCCCATGATGCGTATGCGCCAGGGGGCGGCCGCTGTACTGGATAGGTCCGCCGGTGGCCATGACAAAGAACTCGCGCTGCATGGCGTGAAGTTTCTCCAGTTCGGTATGGATGAAAAACGGCCCGAGTTCAGGATCAGCCAGCACGCGGACATAAAAGGCGGGAATGAGGGCGGAGATCATGTCTTCACCACCGAGACGTTCATAGAGAGAGGGTTTGTTAGTATTCATGCAATGACGCTATAAGCACAAACAGCGCCGTCATGCCGGGGCAAATCAGTTCAGGCCAAATCCGGCGCAGCGAATGCCAGTCTTCGCGTGATGCGCCCACAAGAATGGCACACAATCCCGTTGCGCTTCTGGCACTAAACATGCCTATGAGAAAGGAATGTCATTTCTTCAGCAACTGCATCTGGACAATCCCGTGGCCTGCGACCTGCTTACCTTCAGCATCGTCATTCTAGGTGGCATCGGCCTGGGCAATATTCGTTTCCGGGGAGTCAAGCTGGGCACCGCAGGTGTGCTCTTTGCCGGTCTGGCCGTCTCTCATTTTGGCATGCGCCCCAATGCGGAGGTGGCGCACTTTATGAAGGAGTTTGGGCTGGTGCTCTTCGTATTTGCTCTGGGCATGCAGATGGGGCCCGGCTTCTTCGCCTCGCTGCGGCGTCAGGGACGCATGCTGAATGCCTATGCCTTTGCCCTGGTGTTTTTGGGGGCCCTGGTGGCTTTGGCGGGTGGCTGGATGCTTGACATGCCGCTCCCTGCTGTGGCGGGTTTGTTTGCCGGTGCCACCACGAATACGCCCGCACTTGGTGCCGCGCAGCAGGCGCTTGCCTCAGCCCATGTGGATTCTGCGCTGATCACGCTGCCGGCGCTTTCCTATGCGGCGTCTTATCCATTGGCCATTGTCGGGATCATTGTTTCACTCATTGTTCTGCGGGCTTTCTTCAAGGTGGATGTGACGCAGGAGGCGGAGACCTTCCGCCAGGAGCAGGGGGCTGGCATCGAGCCGCTGCAACGCATGAATCTGCGCGTGGAGAATCCGAATCTAGACGGTGTCGCCATCGCCAGCGTTCCTGGCGTGCAGGAAACCAGCGTCGTCATCTCTCGGCATCGCCCAGCCGCAGAGGTCGAAGTCACTGCTGCCACGCCGGAAACGAAGCTGCATGTGGGGGATGTGATCATGGCCGTGGGCACGCAGACGCATCTGGAGCAGTTCCGTCTAGTTATCGGCAGCGTGAGCGAGGAAAATCTCATGAAGGCTCCGGGCAGAATCACCTACCGCCGCGTGGTGCTCACCAACAAAAAGCTGCTGGGCAAAACGGTGCGTGAACTCGGCCTCGATCACTTCGATGGCGTCGCCGTCACCCGCGTGAGCCGTGGGGATTTGATCTTCACTGCGCTGCCCGATCTGCGCCTCCAGTTTGGCGACATGCTCCAGCTCGTGGGCGACGAGGACTCTCTTAGCGCGGCCACGCAAAGGCTCGGCAATGCGGTGCAGATGCTGCAGGAGACCAAGTTTGCCGCCATCTTCGCGGGCATACTTCTCGGGGTGTTGCTCGGCCTCTACCCTATCCGTATCGAGGGGCTGCCAGCACCGGTGCGTCTCGGGCTGGCCGGCGGACCGCTCATTGTGGCCATCCTGATGAGTCATCTGGGGCGTCTGGGCCCAATGGTGATGCACATGCCCATCAATGCGAACCGCGCCCTGCGTGAGCTGGGCATCATCCTCTTCCTGGCCAATGTCGGCCTGCTTTCAGGCGAGCATTTCGCCGCCACGGTTTTCTCGGCGCAGGGTCTGCAGTGGGTGCTGCTCGGAGTACTCGTCACCATGCTGCCGCTGCTATTGGTTGGGTTTGTGGCACGCAAATTTCACCGGGTGAACTTCATGACGTTGTGCGGTCTGCTTTCCGGAGGCATGACCGATCCGCCCGCGCTCGCCTTTGCCACCACCATGGCACGCAGCGATTCACCCGCGGTGGCCTACGCCACGGTATATCCGCTCACCATGCTGCTGCGCATTGTGGCGGCGCAGGTGATTGCCCAGCTTGCCTGAGGAGCGGGCCGTTTCGTTTCAACTGCACGCTAAAAATACAAGACATCTGGCGCACTTGGCGTTCCTTGCGGCCTGCCATGAAGTCAACCATCGTCGCTTTTCATCTTGCCGCACTCCTCTCAGGCTCTGCTGTCTTGTACTCTGCAGAGACACCGCCTGCTGAAGTCAAACTGCCGGAAAAACTGCCGGAGGACCTCAAGAAGCACGCTCTGGAGTTCAAGAAGCAGCAGGCGTCTGTGCGTGAGTTCATGCAGGCGGGCAAATACGCGGAGGCCGAGCCTGTGCTACGCTCCCTCATCACCGCTTTCACGAGTTACTTCGGTCCTGGCAATGCACTGCTGCCGGAGTGCCAGGGGGCGCTGGGCACCTGCCTGCGTGCCCAGGGAAGGCTGGCCGAGGCGGAGCCTGAATTCCGCGCTTCATGGGAGGGGCACGTGAAGTACTCAGGCGCGGAAAAGCCGGAGACTCTGCGCATGCACAACGCTCTGGCGGAGACTCTGCACCAGCAGCAAAAATACGCCGAGGCGGAGAAAGAGACCCGGGCTGTGGTCCAGGAAATGACCAAGGTGTACGGAGCCGAGCATCCAGCGACTTTGCTGAACCGGACCAACCTCGCTGTGGTACTCGGTGATGAGAAGAAATTCGCCGAGGCGGAGAAGGAACTGCGCGACATCGTCGAGATCGACGTGCGCGTGCTCGGCATCGACAAGCAGCCGACCCTCATGGCCCGGGGTGCTCTGGCGATCACATTACGTGAGGAGGGCAAGCTGGCGGAGTCCGAGCAGGAGTTCCGCAAAGTGCTTCTGTTCATGGACATCAATCCCGGTGAGGACCACCCGGACACGCTGACATTCCGCTATCACTTCGCCATCTGCCTGACCATGGAAAAGAAATTCGCCGAGGCAAAAAAGGAAGCCGAGCAGGGCCTGGCGACAGCCAAGAACAAACACGGCAACGATCATCCCAACACGAAAGAACTGCAGCAACTGGTCACGCAGATGCAAGCCGCTCCCAAGTGAGCCGCCTCAAACCTGCAGCAATGATACGGAGACCTTGCCGCTGAAGCAGGTCTCCACATCCGAGCCGGGATCACGCGGACGTGAGGCGTAGGAGGCGGAGTAGGCGTAGCCGTGCTCCTCTTTGCGATAGCTCACATTCAAGGGGGAACGCGCCGGATGGCAGAGGATGCGCGGCGGCAGGACGCTCTGATCCACTGGCAGATGGGGGAGGTTGATGTTCCAGAAGGTGCTGCGTGCATGGTCTTGGGCGTGCGTCTCCTTCACGATCTCCGCCATCCATGCGGCGGTGCGCTGCCAGTCCACCGCGATTTCGCGGATCATGTAATGCGACAGCGCCATGGAACGAATGCCATGGTAGGCGGCCTCACGTGCTGCGGCCACGGTGCCGGAGATGACGATGTCCTGCCCCATGTTGCCACCGGCATTCACACCGGAGAGCACCAGATCGGGTTTCAAATCGAGAGCAAACAAGGCCAGCCGTACGCAGTCCGCCGGGGTGCCGTGCACGGCGTGGCGATTCTCCCCGAGTGTCTCCACCCGCAGATGCTGATGCGTGGTGACACGGTGCCCGCACTGGCTCTGCTCCGTGGCCGGAGCCACGATGGTGTATTGCCAGCCGAGCTGCTGCACCGCAATTTCCAAAGCTTGCAATCCCGGTGCGGAAATGCCGTCGTCGTTCGTGAGGAGGACGTGCATGGTTTACGCGAGATCAAGAATGACTTTGCCGCCGCGTGAGCCTTCCTGTGCACGCGTGATCGCCCGTTTGAAATCAGCCAGCGGCACGATCTCGTCGATGGCGGTGACGAGTTCGCCCGATTGGATGAGGGCAGTCAGAGGTTCGAGCACTTCGTAAAGTTCTGCCGTGCTGGCTTTCTCAAACCACTTGGTGATCCACAGGCCGTGGAGCTGAAGGTTTTTGAAGATGAGGAATTTGTTCGGCACCTTCAGGCTGCGGCGGCTCATGGCACCATACGTGACGAGGATGCCCTCGGGGCTGAGCATGTCCATCATGTGGATGGCACTGTCACCACCCACGGCATTTGTGGCCAGCATCACGGGCTCGTCGCCGATGATTGATTTGGCTTCAGCGACACCTTCGTCGGTGTCGAGCATGACGAGGTCTGCTCCCAACGTTTTCAATTCATCGAAGAGTTCGGTGCGACGCACGAAATTGATGGTGCGCAGGCCGAAGTGATGCGCCAGCTGAATGAAGGCACGGCCCACGCCGGAGTTTGCCGCATTCTGCGCCACCCAGGCACCTTTCGGGAGGTCGGTGTAGTGCTTGAGCAAGGCCCAGGCGGTGACCGGATTGATGCGCAGCATGCTCGCCTGTACGGCATCCATCTGAGAAGGCACCTTGGCAAAATGATGTTCGGGGGCGGTGAGGTGCTGCGTCCAGCAGCCGGTGCCCAACAGCCTCCACCTCGCCACAGCCTTCATGGCCCGGAATGCAAGGCGGATGCGCCGCACGACCATAAGTGCCCTCGATGAAATTGAGATCCGCCGGATTCACCGGCGCATAGCGCATGCGCACTCGCACCTCATGACCTTCGGGAGGCGTGAGCGTGCGCTCGTGGAGCTGCAAAACCTCAGCAGGATTGCCGGTGCGGTCGAATTGAAGAAACTGGGACATGGTGAAGGGGATTACGTCGGGGAAAGGTAATGGGGCTGTGCTTTCTGCACAGTGGGTCGGAGTTAAGGAGTGGCAAATGGATGCTGCTCTTGTGATGATGTGAGCCTTTTTTCAGTGACAATTTCAGCCATGCGAGGGAAAATCGTTTTACGCCGTGGCTGTCCTTCTCTCATTTTCCACGACTAGAACGCTCATGCCTGTGATAATCAAAAAGCGCATTCTTTGGTTCTATGCGGCCGTCATCCTGCTGGCGCTGGGTGTTATGGCCTGCCAGTGGCTCCTGGCACGAGGCCGGGCTCTGACGGCGCTGGAAAAAGAAACTGCGGCCGGGCTATTTGTTGAATGGCGCATGCCTTCGTGGTCAGAAAATCAGCCTTACTTGGCAAAACTATGGCCGGGATCCACATTGTATCAGGTGCAAGTTGACTACCAGATGCAGGATGCTGCGGCACTGGGAGATGCGTTAAGGCATTTTGGCAAACTGCAAAGGTTTAACATCGGTCAGGGAAAAGCGGATGAAGTTCACCTTCTGCTGTCTCATTGTGGTGAGCAGCCTATCATGAAAACGCTGCTGATTTTCAATGTGGAGATCGATGATCGCATTCTGCCAGTATTGGCGAAATGGAGTGCCATCGACACGCTTGCGATGGTTCCCAATCAACTGACGGGTGAAGGATTCCCATTGATGCCAAACCTTCGGAGCATCGACATGTCGTACTCTCGCGTCAGTGACAAAGGTCTCGTACAATTGGTTGAGAGCCCGAAATTAGAAGCTTTGAAATTTTCCGCCACAAGCCTGACATCATCCGCCCTCGTGCAGGCGGCTCGCACCAGCAAGGGGCATCTGAGGGGGCTGTGGCTTAGTGGAGTCTACCTGAAGGATGGAGACACTGACAAAGAAAGAGAAAAACTGCGTGAGACAGTGAAGCTGATTGCTCCCGAGCTCCAATTCGGTTTTTAAGTTTGTGGACTCCCGTGAATGAGCGATTCAAAATTGAAGTGGCAGTTACCTTTTCGGTGGCAGTGAAAGCAAATATTCTGCAAAAGCTTCAGACGTTTTGATGTGCTTCATAAAAGCCTGATCACCGATTCGTATGCCGCCCTGAGTGTATGATTCCCTGTCGATGACTTTGCCGCTGCGCTCATCATAAGCAAAGGAGACAAGCTTGTCTCCTGCCAGGAAGACCGGGCCATCCCATCTGGCAATCATGTCTGTGGATGTTGAACCATTAACATCACTTGGATTGATGATATGGGACACTGGCAGGAGCTGATTGCTGGAAATGCAGACGGTGTAATAGGCATCGATGAAACCTCCGCTCACTAAATAGGCGGTCGTTTTGCCTGACGGGGACCGCGTGATTTTTGGATCGGAATCCAGCGAAGCGGATGATTGCAAGCCGTGTGCGATCACGGCAATGCGGTGATGAAACACAAATGCGTCGATAGTCAAAAAGGCAAAAGACAGCGCCGGGAGCAACCATGCCCAACGAAGCCAGCGTGATCGCATGATGGTCAGGAGCAATGTGCACACAAGGGCCATCAGAAGCGGAGTCCAATAAAAACATCCGATTTGCAAAAAGGCGCTGAAGGCGATGACTAGCAGAAGATAAAATTGAAAACAACGAGGGGCCAAAAAGGCTGCCGCAGCCGCTGACACTACGAAAGTGATCAGCCACCTAAACGCACCGTGCCTGAATGCGACCCAAGGATCCTCGGTGACCAGCACGAACCCACTGATCAACAGCTTCAGGCCACCGAACACGGAAATCAGCAGGAGAAAGATCCCGATGATGATTTTGAGCACCTTGATGATTTGCGGAGCATTCATCATTCGTTCCTAATCCCAATCTCCTCCACCGGGATCTTCTTGAAGCCGAGCTTAAACGCCGGTGACTCGGGCTTCAGCCTGAAGTCGTCGTTCTTCCAGTCCATGAAGAGCGGATCTGCCTCGAGACTGTGCTTGTCCCAGCCAGCGTTCTGCCACGCTGCCCACTCATCCAGCGGTTCGGCTTCGGTGATGCGCACGTCGTCGAAGAAGACCTGGCCTTTGGGCTCGTGGCAGTCGACGCGCAGCCAGAAGTCGGTCATCCAGGGTTTCCAGCCGGCTTCGTTTTCACGCGGCATGCGGCCGGTGGCTTCGACTTCTTTCCACTCGCTGGTGGCGGTGATACTGGTGCTGCCCGCCTGCCAGTAGCCTGCACCGTTTTTGAAGGCGGCAAAGGCGAGGCTAATCTTGGCGGTGGGTTCGCTGGATTTGACGCGCAGCTTCACGCGATACGTGGCGCCGGGCTTGATCGGTACATCGGGGCTGTGGAAGACGCTCTTGGGGTTTTTGGGGTCGGTGCTGAGTGCGCAGTCCACGCGCAGGGCACCATCGGCGACGACGAGTTGCACGTCTTTGTTCGGGCGATGATTGAAGCCCCAGCCCGGAGGTGTTTTGCCGGGCGCGACGGTGTCGAAGTTCTCGGTGGCGAGCGGTTCGCCTTTGTCCGGGCCGACTTGATTGATACCAGTGACGATGGGGTGGCCGCTGTTCCAGGCGATGTTGTAGTCGAGGGTGTTCCACTTGGGCGTGGCGTTGCGGATGTCGCCGTATTTCACACCGGGGGTGTCGCCGAACATGATGTTATGCTGGAAGCTGTTGCCGCTCATCATGGTGCCGTCGTCGCGGATGGCGTCCTTCGGGTGCAGGTCCATGTTGCGCATGCTGGCCCAAGCGAGCTGACCGGCGACGGATTCGTACCCTTTGATCATCGTTTCGAGGTGGCTGGTGTAGAAGCGCTGGTCCTTGGTCCAGCCGTGGAGATCGAACTGAAACTTGCCACCGAGGGCGAAGATGTTGTTCTCCACGATGCAGTCGCGTGAGTTGTGCATGTGGATGGGCGTGTGCGCCACGCGATAGACGATGTTGCCGATGATGTCGATGCCGCCGCTGTTGTCGTCCGGGTAGAGGCCAAAGGTGAACCACGGGTGCTTGAGGCCACCAGACTCCTGGCCGCAGCCGATGACGTCATGGATCAAATTGTAGCGCCATTTGCTGCCACGGCTGCTGATCCAGTCGCGCCCACCGGTGTAGATGGCGCCGCCGTCCTGAGTTTCGAGGCAGAGGTGGTGCAGGTGGTTGTATTCCACGATGAGGTTGTTGCCGCTCATCTGCACGCCCATGCGCGGGCCGTCGTGGATGTGGTTGTGTGCGGCGGTGTTGTCCACGCCATACATGCTGATGCCGCAGGCATTCTTGTTGAAGACGCCCATGTGGTGGATGTGATTGTCCTCCGCAATGTGGCCGGGGCCGGTGAGTGTTTTGCGGTCGCCGCCGCTCAAGCTGATGCCGTTGCTGCCGGTGTAGCTGATCTCGTTGTGTGAGAGGCGCACGTTTTTGCCATCGCTCACGCCAATGCCGCTGCCATTGAATGCCCCGACTTGGGTGATGACACAGCGTTCCACGAGGCAGTCTTCCGCACGCTCAAAGGTGATGGCGGAGCCATGGCAGGCGGTGAGGGTGAGGCCGCGAATGACGATCTTCTTAGCGCCGGGCTTCACTTTGAAGAAGCTGTCGAGCGTGGGGATGCGGACGTCGGATGTTCCAGTCTCACCTTCAAGCGGCCAGAAGTAGAGTGTGCCGTTGTACTTGTCGTAAAACCACTCGCCGGGAGCATCGAGTTCTTCGAGGGCGTTCTGGAAATGGTAGCGGTTGTGAGGATGGAGATCGTAACCGCAGTCCTTTTTCAGCGTGAGCATTCGTGTCTGCGGATCGAGCGAGGCTACGGGCTCGATAAAGTTCCACCAGCCATATTGCGCGAAGATATCGAGCTCCACGTCCTCGGGGTGCGACCACTTGCGTACGTCCTCGGGCTTTACATAGAGCGTGCGTTTCCACAGGTGGCCTTCGGGAGCGCCTGCGGGCGGAAATTCGGCCACGAAGGCCCAGCCGCCGTAGAGAGGATCTTTGGCATTGAAGTTCGGGTAGCGCGCCAGGATCTGCCGCTCGCCGTTGCTGAGGAGTTGTTTGGGCACAAAGCCTTTCGGCAGCAGCTTGGAGACATCCGCCTTCACGATCTTGCCCTCGTGCGGCTGCCAGCCGGTGACGAGGGGGGCGCCGATGAGTGTGCTTTTCGTGCCTGCGATGGTCAGGTTCGAATCCTGTGCTTCGAGTTGGATTGGCTGAGCCAGTTCCGTGACGCCTTCTGGGAGAAGAATCGTCGCGGGGGAGTTGTCGCCACCTTTCCGTGCGGTGCGCACTTGTTCGAGCGCCTGAGGCAGCGTGAGGGCAGGGGAGACCTTGACCTCTAGGGCATGGGTGGTGGAAAGCAGGGACGCAGTGAACGCGAGGAGCAGATAACGGGTCGGGGACATGGTTGCGCAGCGATACGCCATGCGGACGGGAGGGCAAATGCGTGTTGTGGGCGGGAATTGGCGTGGGGGAGGCAGATTTGGGGCAATTGCTTGAGCTTTGTGGACCAGCGGAGTGGTAGGATCGAGGACGAGAACGATCACGAGGACGAGGACGAGGACGAGGACGAATTTCCCAACTCCCTCCGTCCTTGCCACGCGCCCCCATCTTGCTAGGCTTCGCGCTCCTTTTCCCGAACCATGAGCGCCCCTGACACTGCCAAGAACTACAAAGACACCGTCCTGCTGCCGAAGACCGACTTTCCCATGAAGGCGGATCTCGTCGCGCGGGAGCCGCAGCGCCTGGCGAAGTGGCAGGAGGGGAAGCTCTACCAGCGCATCGTGGAGCAGTCGAAAGGCAAGCCCACCTTCATCCTGCATGACGGCCCGCCGTTTGCGAATGGCGACGTGCACATGGGCACCGCGCTGAACAAGATCCTCAAGGACCTCATCGTGAAGTCGAAGACGATGGCGGGCTTTCACACACCCTTCATCCCCGGCTGGGACTGCCACGGGCTGCCCATCGAATTCAAGGTCGTCAAATCCGCCGCCGGTCTCACCCCGGTGGAGGTGCGCCAGCGCTCTGAAGCCGAGGCACGCAAGTACATCGACATCCAGCGCAACAGCTTCAAGCGCCTCGGCGTCTTCGGCGACTGGGATAATCCCTACCTCACGCTGTACCCCGGCTACGAGTCCGGTATCCTGCGCACCTTTGGCAAGGCCGTGGAGCAGAAGCTCGTCTATCGCATGAAGCGCCCGGTGCTGTGGAGCTACGGCGCGCAGACCGCATTGGCTGAGGCCGAGGTGGAGTATAAGGAGAAGACCTCCCCTGCGGTGTACGTGAAGTTTGCGCTGGTGAATCCGCCTCCCGGCTGTGATGGCGCATCCCTCGTCATCTGGACCACCACGCCGTGGACGCTGCCTGCCAACCTCGCCATCGCGCTGCACCCCACGTTTGACTACGTCAGCGGCACCTTCACGCATGACAGCGGCCGGGTGGAGAAACTCGTCATCGCCAAGTCACGTATCGAAGCCTTCCAGTTGGCCACCGGCTACAAGCTCAACACCGAACACGCCAACGAGGAGATCAAGGGCGCAGCGCTCAATGGCCTCGACGCGCAGCATCCTTTCCTCCCGCGCACCTCGAAGGTGATCAATACTCTGTTCGTGACCGACGACACCGGTACAGGCGCGGTGCACATCGCCCCTGGTCACGGTGCAGACGACTACCAAGCCGGACGCGAGCATGGTTTGGAGATCCTTTCGCCTGTCGATCCCGATGGCAAGTACACCGCCGAGTGCGGTCTGCCTGAGTTCGTGGGCAAACATGTCTTCCAGAGCAATGACGGCATCGTCGCTTTGCTGGAAGAAAAGGGCGCGCTCCTCGGCAACGAGAAGTACGTGCATCAGTACCCGCACTGCTGGCGCTCCAAGACGCCGATCATCTACCGTGCGGTGGAGCAGTTCTTCATCAAGATCGACGACATCCGCGCCAAGGCGCTGTACGAGATCGACACCGTCCACTGGATGCCCGCCTGGGGCCGCAACCGCATCTACGGCACGGTGGAAAGCCGTCCGGACTGGTGCATCAGCCGCCAGCGCACTTGGGGCGTGCCGCTTCCGGTGTTCTACTCCGCCAGTGGCGAGATCATCATGCAGCCCGAGGTCATCACCAAAGTGGCCGCCATCATCGAGCAGCACGGCAGCAATCTCTGGTTTGAAAAAGACGACGCGTGGTGGGCTGAGGAAGTCGGCCTGCCTGCGGGCACCAAGCGTGGCAATGACACGCTCGACGTCTGGATCGACTCCGGCTGCTCGCACGTCAGCGTGCTGGACCGCCACCCCGAACTCCACGCTCCGGCGGATCTCTACATCGAAGCCACCGACCAGCATCGCGGCTGGTTCCAGAGCAGCCTCATGATGAGCATCATTGCCCGTGGGCACGCGCCGTACAAGGCCGTCATCACCCACGGCTTCGTGGTGGACACCAGCGGCAAGAAGATCAGCAAGAGCGACCAGGGTACCGGCAAAAGCTCCAAGCCCATGACCGCCGACCACTACTACAACACCTACGGCGCCGACATGGTGCGCCTCTGGGTGGCCAGTGTGGACTATCAAAACGAAGTCCCATTCTCCGAAGACCTCTTCAAGCAGAACAGCGAAAACTACCGCCGCATCCGCAACACCCTTCGCGTGCTGCTGGGGAACCTCAGCGGTGAAACCGCGAAGCCTGCTGCAAGTGCCTCAGCACCTGCCTACACCCTCGTTGACCGCTGGATCCTGGAGCGCCTGCACGTCGTGACCAAGGAGTGTGTGGACGCCTACGCGCACTACGACTTCCGCAAGGTCTTCAGCGTCATCAACAGCTTCATCACCGGCGACCTCAGCTCCCTCTACATCGACATCACCAAGGACCGGATGTACTGCGACGCCGCCACCAGTCCGCGCCGCCTCGCCACGCAGGCCGCCATCCGCGAGATCACCGAAACCCTGTGCCGTCTCCTTGCGCCGATGCTCGCCTTCACGGCGGACGAAGCCTGGGAGTACCTCGGCCACACGGACAGCGTCCACATGGAGTCCTTCCCGCAGCCCAATCCTGCCTTCCCCGGCAGCGATGCCACCCTCGCGGTGAATGAACTGCTCAAGGTCCGTGGCGTCATCCAGCAGGCCATCGAAAAGGCCCGTCAGGAAAAGAAGATCGGCTCCAACCTCGAAGCCACCGTCGCTTTGACTCTGCCCGCCGAAGGTTTTGATCATCCCGTCTTCAACGAGCCTGCCACCCTCCACGAATTCCTCATCCTCAGCGACCTCAAGATCACCCGCGGTGGCGACCTCGCCGCCGTCGTGCAGGAATCCACCCACTGCAAATGCTGTCGGTGCTGGAAGTACCTGCCGGATGTGGGAGCCAATGCCGAGCACCCGACGCTTTGCGGGAGGTGTGTGGAGGCGGTTTCCTAAGCTGAAAACAATCCATGATTACTCGGCCACGGCTGGCTATTGAACCCCTCGAGCAAGTCGTGGCTCGCAGGTCCACAATAGTCGGCAAACTTTCGGCAAGGGTCCTTGTCGCGTTGGGCAGCCTGCTTCTGTCCAGTTGCGGCGGAATCAACGTCATGGGCCGCAAGGTTCCAGACCGTGAATACAAGGTCGGCTACGACAGCGCCATCAGCCCGGCTGCACCGCTATATCGTCACTGAAAGACGCAAAGCTGGCTTGCCCGAACTGAGTACTCGAGTGGAGTAGTTTCATAGCCATTTGGAAGTGTGCATTGCCATAAAAAGGTCTCGCTAATTTTTAGAGGTCGGTTGCCCATGAAAGACACTGAGCCCATCAACCCCTATGCTGCACCCAAGGCGCAGTCGCTGCTGGCTGAAGATGGAAAGGATATTTCTTTGCCGCGTCGCCCCCGTTCCGTAAAATGGGCCACGTTTGTCTTTGTGGCCTTCACTTTGGTCATGGGTTTGCTATATTGGCAGGCCTTCAATGATCTTGGAGACCGAAAATTTTGGCAGAAGATGTCGATTTTTGACCGTGCGCTTCTGCTGCCGATAGGACTTGGCCTCAGTTTGTTTGGAGGACGGCGCGAGATCGCCTATTATGTGAATTCAGGAATTCTGGCGCTGCTAGCCATCATAATAACATGGCAGCTTTTTTTGAAGTGGCTCTTGGATGGAGCTTTTGCCAAGGTTTTTATGCTGGATCGGGCCTTTGAGGCATTGGTGTGCTGCCTTCTTTGCTATCTTTCTTATCGCTATACCGTTGGCCTTCCCAGCCGCCGCTATTTCGGCCTGCACAAGGATTTGCCCGGTGCGTCGGCTTGAAGCGTGGATGTTACTCGATCTTCTGCTGTGCCTCGAAATTGCAGCTTCGGATCATTTTCAAAGCAAGCGCATCCATGTTATATCGATGCCCGATGAACCCCTCCCATCTCGCCCGCCTCCTATGCACCCTCCTTCCACTCCTGCTCGCCAGTTGCGGCAAAAAAGTGGGCTATGAGATTCGTGGGGACAAGGTGGTCTGGAACAGTTGGCAGGGGGATGGGCTGTTCGGCAAGTGGTCGGAGGCGGTGGTGACTGATGAGCATGGCTTTCAGATCTTGCAGCAGGAGGGTTACGCGAAGGATGCGCAGAATGTGTTTCATGGGGGCGCAAAGATTGACGGGGCGAATACGGCGACGTTTCAACTGCTGGAGAAGCAGGGCGGATTGGCCAAGGATGCGAAGCGCGTGTATGACCGTGGGGCGGTGATCGAAGGGGCGGATCCGGCCAGCTTTGAACGTGCGGACATGGAAGGGCTGGGAAGGGACAAGAAGGATTATTACTTGGGTACGAAACCTCTGCATATTCGTGATGTGGCCAGCTTCAAGGTGCTGGATGCGAACGCCTGCGGCAAAGACGACCAGATCTGGGCGCGGGATGGTCTGGACTATTACGTGAGGACTGAGGCGACACCGATTGCCGACCCGGCCACGTTTCAGGTGATTCAGTCCTGGTATGCGAAGGATGCGCGGCAGGTGTACTTTGGCGGCAAGGTTCTCGCTGGCACGGATACTGCCACCTTCCAGGGAATCGGCGGGGAGTCGGGCGAGTTCGCCAAAGATTCCAAGAATGTTTACTGGCAGGGGAAAGTGGTGGAAGGCTGCGATGCTGCGACGTTTCAGCTTTTGAAATACCGCTTCGCGAAGGACAGCAAGCATGCCTATTTCTGCTACTCGAGTGGCAGCCCTCCTCACACATTGCCCGATTCGGATGGGCAGACTTTTGAATTGATCGGCCCTTCATCGCAAGGGTTTGGTTATGCCAAGGACTCCAAGCAGGTCTATCAGGGCGGCTTTGTCATTGAGGGTGCTGACCCCGCGACCTTTGTGGTGGATCCCAGCGATCCCGAAAAGGCTTCGGACAAGAACCGGCGCTACCAGTATGGCAAACCTGTGCAATAGACGCGCGGCATTCGATGACTGCTGAAGGATTCCGTGCAGCATTCGATGTGGACAACTATTTCGCCTCTGAATGGTTGCTGCTCATGCATTAACGGACCGTGCCGGCAGAGCCATCTCAAGAGTGGATCTCCAAGACGGGTATTCCTGGATTGAGAGCGGCTCCGACTAAGTGGGGCCGTCTACATGGGGCTACGGGGCTGGTCAGCAAGTCCTGAAAAGCTTGACCTTTTGTGGTGGATTCTCTTCAATAGTCCCTTCAAAACCACCACACTCATGGATGCCGGCATACTAAAGACACGCAACAAGCGGGCTTTTATTAGCTGTCCTGAACATCCGGTTCAGCGAGTGAAGAGAATGGACGGCGTTCTCGAACTCATTGTCTCATTCGCAACGCAATCGGTGCGGATATGCATCCCTTTGGACGATGATTCGCCATGCACTTACTCCTCGTCTGATGCCCCAGATGCCATCATCATGATTGAACCTGAACTGACGGATTCACTCGGTGAGCTGTTTTCCAGGCCGAGGAATGCGGGTGCAACGGCTGTTCCCGAACGCATCAGCTTTTCCTTGTCTGATAAGTCAGACGTCGTCTATGACATTGCTCTCTTTGATGATTCCCCATTGCCGACGAAAAGGCTCTAGGCTGCCATGGGTCGACCGATCTTGCCCGCCGCCTCTATTCCAGCCACGCACCCTTACTTCAACAGAAACTCCGGCGTGATCTGCGCAATCGACGCCGCACCCGCTTGGCGCATGTCGATCTGCAGTTCCTTGCGCAGCAAGGTGAGCACGGTTTCAACACCAACTTGCCCGAATGCCGCGAGCGCCCAGAGATAGGGGCGGCCGATGCAGACGGCGCTGGCTCCCATGGCGAGGGCTTTGAAGAAATCCGTACCGCGTCGGAAGCCGCCATCCACGAGCACGGGCACCTTGCCGTTCACGGCGGCAATGACCTCGGGCAGGCAGTCGATGCTGGCGCGTTTGCTGTCCTCGCTGCGGCCGCCGTGGTTGGAGACGATGATGCCATCAACACCGTGTTGCAGAGCGAGTGCTGCGTCTTCACGGGTGACGATGCCTTTGATGAGCAGCTTCATCGATGTGAGTTCCTTCAGACGAGGCAGCACCTCCCAAGTCATGTTCAGCGGAAGCTGCGTGGTGACTTTGGACAGGTCGAGCCCGGCAAACATCGGCCTGCGGCTGGCGACATTGTTGTAGGCAAAGCCGCCGACATGGCAGTCGGTGCACTTCACCGGAGCGGAGCGGCGGACTTTGAAGAGCGTATCCCGCAGCGCGCCGTTTTGGGAATCGACCGTGAGCACCATGACCGGGCATCCGGCCTTTTCAGCACGCTTCACCACGGCGCGGGTGACGTTCCAATCATCCGTAGGATAGAGCTGAAACCACGCGGGGCGGTCCATGACTTTGTTCACCTCCTCG
>JAPLUN010000172.1 GCA_026397715.1 Verrucomicrobiota bacterium | reverse complement strand
GATTTCCGTCGAGGGCTTGAGGTGGTAGATCCGGCGGCCAAAAGGCGGTATGCCAGGTCTGCCGGGGTTGATGCCTCGTGCGCGCCCAGCGCTTCCAACGATATGGAATCCCCAAACCAGTGCCGCAATGCCGGCGGCGCTCCCTTCAAATTCCGAGATTCCAGAGAATGTCCGGCTGGCGTTCAATCGGCTGGCGGCAGGTGAGCTGAGTGCTGTAGAGGATGAGCTTGAGCAGCTGGGCGAAGCTCCTGGAATAAGTGCCGAACTGATAGGACTGCTCAAGGCGGCGTATCATGGCAGCGCGGACTATGAGCAGGTGCATGCGGTGATGGCGGTGCTGCGGTGCCGGTCGGATCTCACGGCGGAGCAGCAGCAATGGCTGTGCGCGGAGCTCCGCAAAATTTGGAATCAGCCGGACACCCCCAAGACCGTCATGCTGAAAGATGACGGCATGAAACTTCTCACCCGTTACCCCGGAGTTGAAAACGAAGACGTGCTGATTCTCTACCTCAAAGAGACGGCGCACGATGGAGTCATCGGCTGTGCAGGCATGGCGGTGTATTCACTTGAGTCCATTGGCACAGCCCGATCACTTCCAGGTCTGAAGGCCTACCTTGAGCAAATGCCTTCCACGAATGAACTGGAACAGCACCGACGGGACAAAGTCAGGAAGTTGATCCAGTTCATCGCCAGCAAGACTTCAGCGCCTGCCAAGGCCGCTGCGCCCGGCGGCAGCGCCTTGCGGTGAACTACGCTGCTACCTTCTGCTCAGCACCCGCTAGCCCAACACTCTCCATGTCTCTTTCCTGACCGTGTTTGAAAACCCGTGTCCTCTTGCCTCAATGTCCGCCATGTGCCAAGCCGGGGGCATGCACCACTTCAGGGGTTGAATGCCGATAAGGCTTCGGCAATATGCCGGGCCTTGCCTCATCATTCAGACCATCCCGGCGGACGTGGACACCCTGTGTGAACGCCCCCGTCAAACCGGCACATTCATCCAACTCCCGCGCTTCTCGCACTCATGAACGCTCCAGACAATTGCTTCGTCGTCATGCCCTTTGGTCGGAAGCCGATTCCAGACTCCGCCGGACGCGTCTATGATTTTGACAAGGTTTACCGCGTCATCATCCAGCGGGCCATCCGGCAGGCGGGGTTGGAGCCCGTGCGTGCAGATGAGCGGCAGGGCTCGCACATGGTGCATGCGGAAATGTTTGCTGATCTGCGTGACCACCCCGTGGTGCTGGCGGACCTCTCGCTGCTGAACCCGAACGTTTTCTACGAGCTGGGCATCCGGCATGTGATGTCGCCCTCGGGCACGGTGTTGATGTGCAGGCAGGGCACGCTGCTGCCTTTCGATGTGAATCTTTCCCGGGTCATTTTTTATGATTTCGATGGCGAGTCACTCGACTGGGAGGTGGTGGAGTCCGTGGTGCAGAGGGTGCAGGCAGGGCTCGAAAATGCCAAGCGCCGCCAGCCGGACAGTCCCGTGCATGCTCTGCTGGGACGTGTGCTGAGCAGCTTGGATGCGAGCACGGAGAAAAATGGTGGAACTGATCTGGAACACCGCATCACACGCTATGACACACTGGATGAGTTTCAGAAGGAGCTGGCCGTGTTTTGGAAGCAATCCGGAGCCCGATGGGAGGCCAAGGCGGCGGAACACGCACGGTCTCCGTTTGGCCTGCGTGCGGCAGCCCACCTGGCGCTGCTCACTGAAGCCTCGGAGCGGGGAAATCTCGGTGAGTTGCCCCATCAACTTTTCTTGTTGGAACAGTACGATCTGGCGAATGTGGTCTTCGAGACGAAAAAAAATCAGGGGGGCCTCGGATTGCGCGACACCTTGCGTTACGGATCAAGCTTGTCGGAGGCGGACCCATCCCTGATTGGAATCGAACGAGGCTGGAAAGTTCTTCAATCGGCTCTGGAGAAGCTTGACCCCAAGGCAAGCCCTGACGATGCCACGCCCAAGCAGGCAAGAGACGCCGCAGGTGCCCACTACTGCGTGGGCTCATTCCTGGCCTGGAAATGGCGCAACTCAGAAGACGAAGCCGATCTGGTCCAGGCGATCCAACATCTCTCCGATGCCCAGCGCTGGGGCGAGTCATTGGCAGCGGCTGACACGCAGGAGGGCGCCGGGTATCCTATTGGCCGGATCGCGCACACACGGCTGCTGCTGCTCGTTTTGCTTCGTGCTCTGGACAAAGACCGCCAGCGTCCAGACCGGGAGCGCCACCGTGAGACGATCTTTCGTCTGAAGCCTCCGGCCAACCACGCCCCGGAGAGCATCTCCTTCCTTCGCTGGTATCGCGTCATCGCATTGGCGGACGCAGGCAGCGCCGAAGAGGCCCGCGCCCTCGCCTGCCAGGCCCTGGCTGAAGACGCCCGGCTCTTTGGTTCCGCAAAGAGTGGCGAGACCACCACGATCGCGGGCCGTCAATACCTCGTGATCCGCCGTTTCATCGAGACCTTTCGCCGTGAACTTTGCCACCCCGATCAGCTCGGAAGCATCGCTCAGATGCTGCAAAGCCCAACGACACTTTCTTGAGGGGCATCTGAAGCTCACGCCTTCACCTCCTGCTCAGCACCCACTCTCCCGCGCACTCCAGCCGCAG
>JAPLUN010000255.1 GCA_026397715.1 Verrucomicrobiota bacterium | reverse complement strand
GCGCGCCGATTCTTTTCTTCCGGTGCGAGTTGATCTCAGAATCTCGACGCATCTGCCGTGCGATGATGAACGGTTTCGGAGGGGATTGCGGATAACTGCGGGGTGCGCACCCCGTATTCCTAGCGCCTTGAAGCCACTCACTCTATTGGTAGCCACTCTCACGGGAGTGCAGGTTTTGCCTGCCGCCGACACGGAGCCCACGCCGCTGAATGCCCGGGCCGCTGTGCAGCGCAGCCTGCCGTTCATCGCGAAAGCGGGGACTGCGTGGATGAAAGAGAGAAAGTGCAACTCATGCCACGCCGTGACCTTCCTGGTCTGGTCTCATAACGAAGCCGCCGCGCACGGTCTGGAGGTTGATCAGAAGAAGCTGACGGACTGGACGGCGTGGTCCCTGGCGGACGCGCTTTCTGACCAGCATTGGTTCGGGCTGAGGGTCCGCACGTTGGACAGACTTAAGGCGGACGGTGTGCCGGAAACTTTGCTGGCGAAACTCAGGCCGCTGATCTCGGGGAAAAACTATATGAAACCGCAGTTGTTTCTCGATGCCATGGAGAAGGTGATCGGAGCGGAGGATCTTGCCCGCTGGAAGGACAAGCTGCAGCATGCGGCGGCCCTGCCGAACAATGGTGGCGGGCCGGACACACTTACGCAACTGCTGCTGGGCCGCATGCCCAAGAGCGAGGACACGTTTGCAAAAGACTATGAGGCCGTGCGCTCGCTCCTGATGGAATGGCAGGAACCGGACGGCACCTGGCAGACCCAAGGACAGCTTCCGGAGCTGAAGTGGACCGGGGAGAAGGAGATGAACGAGGCCACCACGCTGTGGAGCATTCTGGGCGCGAGCGCCGCGCTGCCGCAGAACGATGAGTTCATTCGCAGCCGGGAGCGGATGCTGGCCGCGCTGAAGAATCCTGAGCCGGGTGCGACGCTGCAGACGCTGGCGTTGCATCTGATCGTGGCGCGAAAGTTTGGTGAAGCCGCGCGGGCGGAGAAGTTGCTCGGCGACTTGTTGAAAAGGCAAAACTCCGATGGCGGCTGGGGCTGGGTGAAGGAGAACGCGGGCAGCGATGCCTTCGCCACGGGGCAGGCACTCTACGCGCTGGGACTGACGGGCCGTGATGGGAACGATCCATGCGTGCGCCGAGCTTGGGAGTATTTGCTGCAGGCTCAGGGCGCGGACGGCGGCTGGGATGTCCAGCAGACCGGCATCAACCAGCGTCCGCGCAAACTGAACGTGTATCCCTGCTGGGGCACCGCGTGGGCAGCCATCGGCATGCTTCACACGCTGCCGCCGACGACGCAGCGCTGACAGGCTTGCTCAGGCGCGCAGCACTTCTCGTTGGCTGACTTGTCTGGCGATCACGGCTACGCAATCGCCCTGCTGAGTGAGGCATGGGGCGCGCATGGTGATGAGGTAACCGGCGCTCTGAGCGATGATGGGCTCCGGAGCACGATCAGGCCGCTCGAGATGATGGATGTGGCCGACGGTCTGGCCTTTTTTGATCTTGGCACCGAGATCGGCGGTGATCTCAAAGATGCCGGACTCCGGCGCGAGGATGTAGTCCTCACGATTGGTGGCCTGAGTGATTATGGCGGGAGCTTTGCGCGGCTGCACGCGCCCTTTGATCGCGCCGACGTGGATGAGCACGTTCTTCAAACCGCTTTGGGTGATGCGGTGCACGCTGGCAGGAATGCACTCGCCGCCGCCGAGTTCGGTGGTGATGACGAACTTGCCCTGGTTTTCCGCCTCCACCGGCAGCAGGCCCGTGCCTGCGATGTCTGCGTAGATGAAGCAGAACTCCGTGCCCCAGGCGAGCATGGCGGCAAACATTTGTGCGCGCTGCTCACGGTCCGGCACGAGGTGCATGTGCGAGCAGGGGACGAACTCCATGCTTCGACCGCCGGAGTGCATGTCGATGACGACATCGCTGAGCGGAAACAGCACGGTGCGCAGGTAATGCGCGATCTGGCTGGTGACGGGCCCCTCGGCATCGCCGGGAAAGGCGCGGTTCATGTTCATGCCATCGAGCGGTGAAAGGCGCGTGGCCGCACGTGCTGCGGGCAGGTTCAGCGAGGGGATCAGGATGATGCGCCCTGTGACCTTCTCTGGCGTCAATTCGCGCGCGAGTTTCATGGCGGCGATCTGGCCCTGGTATTCGTCGCCATGATTGCCGCCGAGCACGAGAACGGTGGGCCCTTTGCCGCGAGCGACGATGGTGATGGGAATCATCACATTCGCCCAGCCGCCGAGGTTGTGGGAGTAGGGGACCTGCAGGAAGCCTTGCTGCTTGCCTGGTTTGCCGAAGTCGAGGGAGGTGATGACCATTCCTCCATTACGGAGCCAGCGGGCGTGACCTCACGGACTAAATTGCCGGAGCTCAAACAGCAGCGATCATGTGGAGTCCCGGACGATGGGTCTGATGCGCAAAACCTGCGGGGCAATCAATCCAGCTCGCCGCCATAGGGAAAGCGGCAGATGACGCTGACACCGCCAAGGGCTCTGGATTTGATCGTGAGACTGCCGTCGATGAGGTTGGCCCGGTAATCCATGACGCGGAGGCCGATGCCCGTATGTTCGGGGGTGCGTTTGCCGAGACCCGAGCCGTTGTCTTCGATCTTCAGCACGGCTTCGTGTTCGCCCAGAAGCTGAAGAGATAGCTTGATGCTGGAGGGATGGCCATGACGCAGGGCGTTGTTGGCCGCTTCCTGGGCGATGCGGTAGATATGCGTCTCTTTTTCTGAGTCCTCGATTTTGATGTCAGGATTGACTTCGCAGGTGCAAGCCGTGCGGTGATTGGTTCGGATCGTTTCGGCCAGCAGATGGAGGGCTCCTCCGAGTCCGCGATTTTTCACCGATGCCGGAGACAGGCTGTGGGACATGCGCCGGACTTCCTGAATGGCTTCCTGAATGAGATGATGAATGCGGGCGGCGCTTTGGCGTTGATCACCGGAAAGTTCGGATTCGAGCGCTTCAATCAAGCTGGACACTCCCGTCATCGTCTGCCCGACACCATCATGCAGATTGTGGCCGATGCGCGCCTGCTCCTGCTCGGAGATTTTGAGAATTTCTTTTTGCAGCCGGTTGCGCTCCGTGAGGTCCGTGCCAGTAACGATGATGCGGTCCACCACGCCTTCGGGCGTACGGGTGATGATGCTGGAAAGCGCGACGACGTGGCGCTTGCGATCCTTGCCGATGAGCGTGACCTCCCGAGAGGCTATGTTGTTGCCGGCCAGCATTTCCTTGAAGCGCTTTCGCGAACGCGCCTTTTCCGCAGCTTCCATGAAGTCGGATTTCCATGGCGGCTGTTTGCCGACCAGATCCTTCCGTTTGTAGCCGAGCATTTGCAGGGTGGCTTCGTTGGCGTGGATCAGATTGCCATTCCGGTCCAGCAAGATGATGATGGCCGAGGTATGACTGGCGAGGATTTCATTGAAGCCGAGCTCCCGGCGGTAGTTTGCCTCCGCCAGCTTGCGACTGGTGATGTCCTCCACCATGACAAGCATTTGGTTGGGGCGTCCGCTCATGGTGCTGAGCAGGGATGCATTGAGATTCACCCAGACCACGGATCTATCTGGACGTACATAACGCTGTTCCACTTGAAACTCGGAGGACTTGGCTGCTTTGAGCTGCTTGTGCAGATGATGGTTCTTGGCGTGGTCATCCGGGTGTGTGATCTCATCAAAGGCAATTTTGAGCATCTCTTTGCGTGACCTGCCCGCGATGGTGCAGAAGCGGCGGTTCACATCCACAAAGCGGCCCGTGGTGAAATCCACAAGGCCGACACCCACGACGGCCTGCTCGAAGATGGCGCGGAAACGAACCTCGCTCTCAATCAAAGCCTGCTCCGCCTGCTTGTGCTCGGTGATGTCCTGAAATGTGCCGATCAGCTTGACGGTTTGGCCGTTCTTGCGAATAGCAAATCCTTGGGTGCGCGCCCAGAAGCGCCGTCCTTTGGCGGTGAGAACCGGCAGTTCCAGATCATAGGCGGTGCCGTGTTCGATGGCGGCTTTCACGGATGCTTGGATGATCTGCTGCTCCTTGCGGCCATAGAAGCTGATCGCTTGTTTTAGAGAAGGAGTTGTCTTGCTCTCGATCTCGAAAAGCCGACAGGTTTCGAGGGACCAGAACAGCTTCTTTGAGGCCACCTCCAGCTCCCAACCGCCGATTTTAGCCATCTCTCCGGTACGCTCGAGCAGATCCGTCGTCCGGGCCAGTGACTGCTCCACCTGTTTGCGTTCCGTAATGTCCTGCATGATGGCGATGTGCCGCGAAGGGGGCTCGCCTTTTTTCCACATGGGGGAAACCGTGATGTTGATCCAGGTGATGGTGCCATCTGCATGAAGGTGGCGTTTCTCAATGGTGTATGTCTGGATCTTGCCGGCTTTCAGCTTTTCCATGTGTTCCAGATTCGCCTGCAAATCGTCCGGGTGGGCGATGTGCATGAAGGTCGTGGCGAGCATCTGCCTGCGTGTCAGTCGGGCGATGTCGCAGGCCCGTTGATTGACATTGAGGAAGCGGCCGGTGGTGCTGTCGATCAATGCCACACCGACAGCAGCCTGCTCAAAGATGGCACGGAACTGCACATTGCTTTCCTGCATGGCGGCCTCGGCGGCCCGGCGTGCGGAAGTGTCCGTCAGTAGAGCCATGGCTCCTACGTAGACGCCTTGGTTGTTGGTGATGGGATTGGTGGAGACAAACGCCCAAAGGGGCGTGCCGTCTTTGCGCATGTATTTGAACTCGAACTGGGCTGAAATCCCTTTCTTCCGGTTCTTGATGTGCGCAGTCAGCAGTGCCTTGCCCTCATCATCCAGGAAATCGCTGATGGGACGTCCGATCATTTCCTCCGGCTTGTAACCCATCATCTTCGCCATCTTGGGATTGACGTAGTCGGTGAGTGAACGGGCATCGATCGTCCAGATGCCCTCCTCGGCGGTTTGCACGATGCGGCGGTAAAGCTCCTCGCTTTCATGCAGCGCCAGCTCTGAGGTGCGGCGTTTGGTGATGTCAATGATGCTGCCGGAAAGGTGAGTCACATGGCCCTTGGCATCCATGACCGGAGTCACGGAGATCTTACCGTATTTGATTCCTGATGGGTGGGAATAAGTTTCATCCCAGCGAACGGTCTGATGGCTGCGGATCGATTTGCGGCACTGCTTCAGCACGCGTGTGCAGGATGGTTCCGGGATAATTTGTTCGATCCGTTTGCCGATCACTTGTTGTGGCCGCAGACCTGCGGCGGCGAGAAAATGGTGGTTGGCAAAGTGGAAGCGCAACTGCTGTCCCGGCTCCACGGAAAGGCTGAAGAGGGCGGCGTCGACGCTGTTGTAAAACTGAGCCAGCTGTTCAGCAGTGGTGACAGATTCACTTCCCTGAGTGAGTGATGCAGCCGCGGCCGTGGCTTTGCGCCTGGCCGCCGTCTGGGGGGATTTCTTCATGCAAGAATGCAGTCGCTTATTTTAACAGACCCGACATTATCCATGGGGCAGGGGCGAAGCAAGCAGGATGGAAGGGTATCAAACGACGATAGCACTCGCCACAATCTCTGCAGCGAGCCCGGGAATCTTTGCGAGTGTCCTTGCGGGGGTGTCACGCATGGCCGGAACATGCAGTGTGTCTTTTCCCAAGCTGTGCAGGAGACGGTCCAGGGCTTGGCCGAATGCGGTGACTGCGGCACTTTCCTCCTCTGCGTCATGACGCAGGTCGTTGAGCAGCGCCACATGCTCGTAGCGCTGCAGCCATTCGTTGGCGCGGGGACGGTAGCGCTCAATGATCAGGCGCATGAGGCTTTCGGCGGAGCGGGGTTCGGCTTCACGCAGCACCTGATAGACGAGGCAGCGAGCGACATCTGCCGCAGCGGTGATCAGTCCCGGTTCATTGACCCCGATCTGGTCGTGAGCGAGGCTGCGGTGGCGGTGCTCGAAATGAAAGCCCAGATCCACCTGACACTGCTGCTCACCGGGCAGATGACGGAAGGCTTCGCAGAGAAGGGCGATTTCCAAGCCCCAGCCGCCGGGCAGGCAAAAGCATTCGAGTGCCTGCATGTCAGCGGCAAATTCACCTGAGAGCGGGTAGCGGAAGCTGTCGAGATGTTCAAGCATCGGCTTCGAGCCCAGCACGTCACGGCATGCCTGGATGAGGGGGAAGATCAGCAGCCGCGTCACACGGCCATATAGCCGGTCCGACACACGGCTGTAGTAGCCTTTGGCAAACCGATAATTCATGCGCGGGTGCAGCAGCGGGTAGCAGAGCCGCCACAGCAGATCACGGCTGTAGTTCAGGATGTCCGTGTCATGGCTGACGATGACACCGCCAAAATTGCGCGCATGGAGGTAGGCGATGCCCATCCAGATGTTTGAGCCTTTTCCTGCATGGGGTCCGGCGAGCCCGGCCTGATCCATGCGTTGATAGACTTGGGAGAGCTGCGGTCCGTCATTCCAAAGAATGTGGGCGGTCTTGCCGCGCAGATTTTTGCGGATGAGCACCAGGGCGCGTTCGAGTTCGGCGGCGTCCATGCCATTCATGCTCAGGATCACCTCGGAGATGTGCCCTGCCTGCGAGACCTCCTCCAGAATGCGAGGGAGGGCGGGGCGCTCGCACTCGGCATAGAGCGCGGGCAGCAGCAGGGCCACCGGTTTGTCCCGAGCCCAGTCCAGCATCTCAGTTTCACGGGCGGAACTGTCCGCATGAGCCAGGTGGTGGAGGGTGGGCACGCGCGCGTGCTGATAAAAATCTGCCATGGAGGTTGGATAAACCCTCAATTACACAGGCCCTGCGCTGCGTGAAATGAAAATGTTCAAATCTGCACGGTGCTGTCGCTGTTCGACTATGGTGGCTGCTGCTGCTGCCTGGACTCTTCGTCATCGTCGCCATTGAGCGCCAGAGTCTCCATTTCAGGGTCGATCTCCACCGTTTCCGCTTCGATCTCGATTTCCTGCCGCCATTTGCGCGAGACCCACGGGCGTACCAGCCCATACATCAGGTAGCTTACAAACAGCACTGCGGGCATCCAGTGCCAGTTCATGACGGTGAAGGCGATGACGAAGATGGTGACCAGCACCCAGTGAAAGGAGCGCTTGGTGCGCCAGTTCACGGCCTTGAAGCTGGGGTACTCCAGATTGCTCACCATCAGGTAGGAGAGCAGCGCCATCAGGCCTGCGAGTGCATACTTCCAGTTGCCGATCTCGCGCTCAGTGCTGTCGAGCCAGATGATCAGCAGCGTCAACGAGGAGATCACACCTGCCGCAGCCGGGATGGGGCAGCCACGGAAGCCTTTCATGCTGCTTTTCACATCCGCCGCAGCTAGGCAGTTGAACCGAGCCAGGCGCATGGCTCCGCAGACCAGATAGACACATGAAATCAGCCAGCCGAGGCCTTTGGGAGTGTCGATCTCTTTCAGCACAATGTCATGCACCAGCAGTGCCGGTGCCACACCGAAGGAGACGATGTCCGCCAGGGAATCCAACTCCCGCCCAAAGGGGCTCTCCGTGCCGCCCATGCGCGCCACGCGACCATCGAGCGCATCGAACAGGCAGGCGAGGAGGATGAAGACGATGGCGTAGTGGTAGTGCTGGTAATTGTTGAGGTCGACCGACGTGGTCATCGCCAGATGGCGACCGTCAAAGATCTCCAGGATGGCGACGAAACCGCAAAGAATGTTACCCGCCGTCATCAGAGTGGGCAGGACCGGGATGCGTGGCTCGAGTTCTTGAGACATGGCGAGCAAGGTGAATGCAGAATGAGGAATGTCGAGCCGAGAGAACGAAAGGGAGAGTCAAGGAGTGGACACGAGGTCAATCAGGGGGCCTGAATCAAGCTTGACCACTCTTACCAAGAGCTATCGGACGCGTGAGCCGTAGCGGTTCAACTGTCCTGTCGTGGGGGCGTGCTGGCGGGCCTCCGCTTGCATTGGGTGGTTTTGCCGTTATGGCATGATTTCCCACCATGCCCACTGCTGAACTTCCGCCGCTGACCGGCGACATGACCATGAGCCAGGTGCTCCAGGCCTACCCTGGGGCGCAGAGGGCGTTGTTTGCGCGCTACCACATTGGTGGTTGCCGCAGCTGCGGCTTTCAGCCCGACGAGACGCTGGCGCAAGTTTGCGAGCGGAATGAAAACATCCCGGTGGCGGAGGCGGTGGGGCACATTCAGGAAAGCCACCAGGGCGATGCCTCGCTGCAGATCTCCCCTCAGGAACTGGAAGTGCTGCTGCGCAACAAGCCCGATCTTGTGCTGCTGGATGTGCGTACGCGGGAAGAGCATGAGGCGGTAAAGCTGCCGGGCGCGCGCCTGCTGACGCAGGAGCTGGTGCAGGAAATTTTCACCAGCGGTGACAAGACGCAGACGGTGGTGCTTTACGACCACACGGGCTCGCGTTCGCTGGATGCAGCGGCGTATTTCATCGGCCATGGGTTTGGCGAAACGAAATGCCTCACCGGCGGGATCGACGCCTACAGCAGTGAGATTGATCCAAGCCTGCCGCGCTATCGTATCGAAATTGAAGATTGAATCACGACCATGGACGAAGCCGCACTCCAGCAAGCCCTCACAGACACCCAGAATCTGGGCGAAATGCCCGACGCCGATGCCGTGGGCACCGTGGGAAGTCCTGACTGTGGCGACATGGTGCGCCTGTGGATCAAGTATAAAGAGAAGGACGGCAGGAAGGTCATCGACAAGGCCAGCTTTCAGAGCTTCGGCTGCCAGACGGCCATCGCGGTGGCCAGCATTGCCACAGAATTGATTCGTGGCAAAACAAAGGAGGAAGCGCTCTCCATGTCTGCCGAGGAGCTTAGCAAACCTTTGGGGCCGCTGCCGCCCATGAAGATCCATTGCGGACAGATGGTCGAAGGCGCGCTGCGTGCCGCGCTCGAAGCCGAAAACAAACCCGCAGCCACTTCTGCTGCTCCAGTCGTGTCCGATCAATCCGGCACTTTGGCCGATGCTCTTAGTGCCGCGGGTAAAACGCAGGGCAAAATCAAAATCGTCCTCACGAGCTAGTCTCAACATTTTTCATTCTCATTTCCCCATGCACTCCTCCCTTGAACTCAAACGCGAAGTCGATGCCGTACAGATTCCCAGTGGCGATCTGATCAAACTGCCGCTCGGCATGAAGGTCATCATCACACAGTCGCTTGGCGGCACCTACACGGTGGCCACGGACTTCGGTCTTGCCCGTATTCAGGCGGGTGATGTGGATGCCCTGGGCATTGATCCTGAAGCCAGCAAGAAGGAGCAGGATAGCAGTTCCTCAAACATCCCTGCGGATGTCAGCGATCTTGAAGGCCAGGTTTGGAACCAGCTCAAAAATGTCTATGACCCGGAAATTCCGGTTAACATCGTCGATCTGGGCCTTGTGTATGACTGCAAGGTCGAAGCCTATGCCGATGGCAAAAACAAGGCCATTGTGAAGATGACCCTCACTGCCCCAGGCTGCGGCATGGGGCCGACGATTGCCGCTGATGCGCAAAGCCGCATCATGACCATCGAAGACATGGATGACGCGGCCGTTGAACTCGTCTGGGATCCGGCGTGGAATCAGGGGATGATGACCGCATTTATCTGCCTGAGCCGCCTGCCGCTTCCAAGACGCAGCGAAAGCCATCGCAGCGCCAGCGGCGTGTGGAGGGCTGGTTGCCGCGAAAAGAGGAAAGGAGTGGCTGTGGTGCGCTGCTGCCCCAGGAGGCCCCACGTAGGACGTGGTCTTTTTTGGCGGCATTGAACCAGTCCTCGCACCATTCCCATACGTTTCCGCCGAGGTCGTAAATGCCCAGTTCATTGGGTGGGAAACTCATGACGGGGGATGTTAGTGGAAATCCGTCCGCATAGCCTGCGATGATTTTTTCCGCAGGGAGTTGTTTCTGGCATTCCAGATCGGCATAGTTGCCGGCGTTTTGGATGGGCGGCCACTGGCTGCCCCAAGGGGAGAAACCTTTGATCTTGCCGCTCAGGTTTTCCGGAGTGGCTTCGGCGTCCTTTTCCTGGGCACCGATGCCGACCGCAATACTCCACTCACGATCTGTTGGCAGCCGGTAGGTGCGGCCCTCCTTCTGGCTGAGCCACGCGCAGAACGCTTGGGCATCATCCCAACTGACATTCACCACCGGATGGTCGGTGCCAACGGTGGCGGAAAGGCTGTCGAGTTTTGGATCTTTCCATGCGGCATCGGCTTCAGGATGGGCTGCCACATAGGTGGCATAGTCAGCACGACGTGTCTCATGTATGCACATGAGGATATGCGTGCCGGGCAGGGGGACAAATTTCATGCCAAGGCTGTTGAGGAAAGGTTTCACCTTCAAGGCATTGGCATGTCCCGGCAGCGCGCCGGGGACGTTTTTGAAATCAAAGTCCGGGAGGGCTTCGGCGGCGAGGGTGGAGACGCGGTGGTGGAGCTGATAGACGGCGGGGCGGGTGTCTTTGGAGGCGTCCACGTAGCGGTTGCAGAGGAAGATCACGAAGGTTCTAGAAAAGGGATCGACCCAAAGCATCTGCCCAGTCCAGCCGGTGTGGCCGTAGCCGCCGATGGGGAAAATGGCGCCGCGGTGGAGGGTATAGTCGTGCGGCGGGGTGCGGTAGGGAGTGTCGATGTCCCAGCCGAGGGCGCGGCGTACGGGCAGGTTTTTGGCATCGGGGCTGGTTAGGCCGGCAGGGCTTTGCACGATGGTCATCAGCCTGACGGTTTCGGGTTTGAGGACGCGGACGCCATCGAGTTCGCCGAGGTTTAGCATCATGCGGGCAAAGCGGGCCATGTCGGCCGTGGTGGTGAAAAGGGATGCATGCGCTGAGACGCCGCCGGCTAGCCGAGCCACGGTGTCATCCACCTGTCCGCGCTCCGGCGCACTGGAGGGGGCGACACGTTTCAACTGCTCGCCACTGGGGCGAAACGTGGTGTCGTTCATGCGCAACGGGCGGAAGATTTCTGCGGTGCAGAATTCGTCAAACTTCCTGCCGGTCACGCGTTCGATCACGCCGCCAAGGAGCATGGTGCCGACACTGCTGTAGGCAAACTGGGAGCCGGGCTCAAACAAGAGCTTCGTGTGACAGATCTGTGCTATGGCTTCGGCGTGAGTGGTGAAGGGCTGAGTTTTGGGAATGAGATTGATCGGCAGCCCGGAGGTGTGCAGCAGCAGGTGGCGGAGGGTGATTTTCTCGCGCCCTTCGCTGGTGAACTCGGGGAGGTGCTGCGACACGGGGTCATCGAGCTTGAACAAGCCGCGTTCGATGCAGAGCATCGCCGCGCTGGCGGCTGCCATGACTTTGGTGATGGAGGCCACATCAAAGAGGGTGTCCTCGGTCATCACCTCCGGCACGGGTTTGAGAGCGCGCTGGCCATAGGCTTTGTGGTATGCCACGCCTTGGCTCTCCACCCACAAGGCTGCGCCGAGCATCTTGGAATCTCGGATAGCCTGCTGGATGGTGGCATCCAGTTCATTGAGTTTTTCAACACGCAGCGCGGTTTTGGGAAGTTCTTCCGCAATCGCAGGGACGGCTCCCCACAGGGCGGCGAGAGGGAGGGCGATGAGTGTCCGGAGGTGTTTCATTTCGCATTCGACGGCAGCAGCTTGAGGACCTCCGCGGCGACTTGCGCGCCCTGCATGACCCTGCCTTCCGGCTTGTAGTGCAGACCATCGGAACAGCACTCGGGGTGAGGCAGCATGAGCGCGTAGAGATCGTCCACGGGGATGCCTTCCTTGGCCATCAGTTCGGCGGCGATCCGGTTCCGCTCCTTCACGTTTTCATTGCGTGCGTCGAGCTGCTCGAATTTGCCATTCACATGCGAGGGCGTGCTGCTGGCCCAAATGAGCTTCGCCTTGGGGGCGAGCTTGCGCAGGTGAGCGAGCATCTGCGGCAGAAACTCAGCATACTCCATCTCACTGACCGGACCGATGCCGTGCAGGCCGTTGTTGAAGTGAATCACATCAAAGGTCTCCGCGCCGAGCATGGCGGCGATCTCGGCATGCAGGACGGGATCTCCAACGCAGCGCGAGGTGGCGAGGCGCGCGACGTAGGCTTTGCCGGCGAGCTGTTTCTCAACGTCGGGGCCATAGCCCTGGGTCACAGAGTCGCCGATGAGAAGGACGCGCGGCAGGTCGTGCGAGTTGGCGTTCGGCATCCACATGTTGCACCACTCGGTGCCTTCGCGCGGCACGACTCGGTCGGCGGCGGAGGTGGAGGTGGCGAGCGCGAGGAAAAGCAGGGCGTGTTTCATGAATCAGACTCCGGCGATGATCTTGTTGAGGCGTTCGTTGAATTCGGGCAGTGGCAGGCCGCTGTCTTCAAGGGTGATCCAGCCATTGTAGCCCACATCGTCGAGCGCCTGACGCATTTTCGGCCAGTCGATGTTGCCATCGCGCGGATGCACGAACTTGCCGCTGTGGTTGTCCGGCGCGAGCGCGTAGTCCTTGATGTGGATCTTCTTGATGAGGCCGCCCAGCGTGTGAATCCAGTCATGCACGGGCACGAGATACTTCACATGGTTGCCCACGTCGTAGTAGGCCTTCACAAACGGGTGGTTGAAAGATGCGACGAAGTTTTTGTACAGGTCCGGACGCACCCAGAGGTTGTTCCAGACGTTCTCGAGGCCGATGATCACGTTGAGCTTTTCGGCCAGCGGGATGAGCTTCGTCACCTGCTCCTTCGATCCGTCGGTCGATTTGTTTTGCAGCGCGATGTAGCGCTCGAATGGTGTGTTGTCGCCCTTCACCACGCGGCTGACGTGACCGGTCTTTTCGTCGAACTCGATGTCGAATTCCCAGGGCTGCGGCATCTTCACGGTCGGCCCGCCGACGCGGCACGGGACGAGCAGGATCGTCTCTGCTCCGAGCCAGTTGGCCGTGCGCAGGGCTTTCTCCGTCACCTCATAGCTCGCGGCGACCTGCCCCGGATCATCGCTGTTGAACTCGGCCCAGCCACGCAGCACGGAATGCACCTTCAAACCGATGCTTTCGACGAGTTCACGCGCCTGTTTGGCCTCCGTTTCGTCATCAAAAAGATACGAAACTTCCACGCCGTCGAAACCGGCCTCTTTGAGTTCACGCAGGGCCTTTTCCTCCGGCTTGCCGATGATCTTGGCCTTCTTGATCACCGTTTTAAACGTTGCCGCGTGCGATGAGGAAAGGAAAGACAGCGAGGCGGCACCAGCAGTGGCAAGGAATTGACGACGGGACGGGGAGGAAGCGGTTGGTTTCATCGGAGAGCCAAACGAGTCTGAAGCGCGATATGTTGCCATGCATGCGGCGGGAAAGCGCAACTGCTGGGAGCACCGGAACTCAAGAAACGAGTGAAGGGGAAAGTGGAGGGTTGCCCGACTTCTTGCCCACGATACTCATGAAGCGTCTCGTTTCGCTCAATTTTCGAGCGGTGGAGTCGATGAGATTTTGACCTTCCTTGCGTGGCAGAGGCGAGGATGATGGGCTGTCCTTCGCTCTGATGGGGGCATTCTTCGCTATTGAGTTGACGAAGAATGGCGGACAGGGAGGGATTCGAACCCTCGGTACCGATTAAGGTACACACGCTTTCCAGGCGTGCTCGTTAGACCACTCTGACACCTGTCCAAATTCTTGCTCCGGCAAAAGGAGAGCGCGGATAGTGGCGCAGTCGGAGAGACAGGCAAGCGATTTTGCCTGATGATTTTGGCTTTAGTTGGCCGGCTGCTCCGACTTCTCCCATGCATGCACGATGTACGTTGAGGCAGAGGGTTTTGCCTAGTTTACTTTTCCGACCATGAAATTGACTCAACTCCTGCCTCTGCTGGCCTTGATGCTGGCATCTCCTGTCAGCGCACAAACTCCTGCTGCTGAACCTGAGAAACCCGAAAGCAAGGTGATTCTCACGCCTGCGCAAACGGAACACATCCTCAAAGAACTGGAAAAGGTGGAGGCGCAGATTGGCAAGGGCAGGGGATCCGTCTTTGGTGCGGCCATGGCGAAGTTCCGTGAGGGGATGGCCAGCCCGGCGGCTGCTTTGGCGCTGTATTTGGACTGCTACAAGCTGGAGCACTTTGATCGCAAGAACTTGAAGCAGACAGATTTCATGGACTGGCGGAACAGGAATGAGGCAAGTCTGAAGGATGATGACTTCAAGCATGCGCTGTGGCTGCAACTGGAGTATCTCGTGCTGACAATTCAGGCGCAGGAGATCGATGAACCGAAGAAAATGGCACCGATCGTCACTTCGGTACAGGCCTTTTTGGCCAAGGCAATCACTGCAGTGCAGGGAGCCACCACTCATTCGGCCTCAGGGGCCGTGACGGACAAGGACGCAAAGGGTGGTGGCCAGGGGGGCGGCGGTGGCGGGCGCAGAGGCGGTGGTGGCGGCAACGTGCCTGCCGGAGACATCATGGGCACCCTGCGGCAGTCCGTGGCCAGTTCTGAGTTTGCCAAGGCGTACTCGCTGGAAGACTTCTTGAAGCGGAAAGAATGGGAGTATCAACCGCTGAATGTCAGGGGCATTTATTCCAACATTGTTTTCCCCTATTATCTGGCGGAAAAACCCACCGACCTGCCTGCTCAGTGGGATTCCCGCATGAATGCGGAGGTGGCCATGCAAAAGGCCATCAAGAGTGAAACCGAATTCAATGAATTCTTTAAAGACGCAGGCCCGCGCATGATTTGGGAAAAGAACAATTACCTGGTGCAGAACAATGTCACTCCAGTCATTGCGCTGGCAGACATGCTGAAGGTGATCCAGACCTACCCGAGCCATCCGGATGCCCTGAGCTGGCTGAAGGAATTCCGTGAGTTGGTCAAAGAAGTCTCCGAGCCGGCTGCGGAAACGGCTCCGGTGGAAAAGCCCGTTGGCACGCAGTAGTCGAATCGCCGAACATGACCCGCTGGCTTGCATTTGTGCTCCGCAGCTTTGGTCCTGCGCTGGCGGGACTGGTCTGGGCGCTGAAAAAGGAGCGCAATCTTCAGGTCCATGCCGTGGCCACGTTGCTGGTTGGGGGCTTTGGCGTCTGGCTGCAACTGGCGGCTTGGGAGTGGTGTGTGGTGCTGCTGGCTGTGGGACTGGTGTGGACGGCAGAACTGCTTAACACAGCGATCGAAGTCCTGGCGGATCGTGTGAGCAAGGAGCGTGAGGAACCCATCCGCCTGCTCAAGGATGCGGCAGCCGCAGCGGTGCTGGTGGCGGCACTTGCGGCGCTGGGAGTGGGCTTGGTGGTCTTTTTGCCGAAACTGTGGCGCTTGCTTTGAGAATATTCCGCCGCCGCCTTGACGCAGCGAAGCACACTTCTATGATGCGGCGCGTTCACCCACCCCCCAAAACTTTTACCGAATTCATCCCGATGGCCATTCTCGTTGAAACTGACACCCGCATTCTTGTTCAAGGTATCACTGGAGATTTCGGCTCGCGCCATGCGAAGGCTTCCATCGACTACGGTACACAGCTGGTGGCTGGTGTGACGCCGGGCAAAGGTGGTCAAGTTTTCGAGCACAGTGGGAAGAAGGTGCCGGTGTTTGACACCGTGGCTCAAGCCGCCCGTGAAACCGGCGCGACGGTGAGTGTGATCTTTGTGCCGCCTCCATTCGCAGCGGATGCAATCCTCGAAGGCGTGGATGCCGGGCTCGACCTCGTGGTGGCCATCACCGAAGGTATTCCGGTCAATGACATGATTCGGGTCAAGGCTGCCATGAAAGGCAGCAAGACGCGCCTCATCGGCCCGAACTGCCCCGGTCTCGTGACTCCTGGCTTCGGCGACAAATCGCATGGCGGCTGCCGTATCGGCATCGCTCCAGGTTACATCCACAAGCGTGGCAACGTCGGTGTTGTCAGCCGTTCAGGCACGCTCACTTACGAAGCCGTGTGGCAGCTTACGACGCGTGGATATGGTCAGAGCACCTGCGTTGGCATTGGTGGTGATCCGGTGAACGGCACCAACCACCTCGACGTACTCAAGATGTTCAATGATGATCCTGAGACTGAAGCCATCATCATGATCGGTGAAATCGGTGGCA
>JAPLUN010000157.1 GCA_026397715.1 Verrucomicrobiota bacterium | reverse complement strand
CAATCCCCTCACTCCATCTTTCCAGGACTGACAGATGAAACGCTGCGAATCCAGGTAACGCTGCCCTTTGAACGTTGCGAGACTCGATGGAAAGTTGGTCGATGGAGCGACGTTATGGGCAACATGTGCTTTTGCCCTGCTGAAATACAGTCACACAGTCTGAACGATACCTCGTGCAGTCATGAGTGAGGCTGGCGACAACCACCAGGAGGCGTCCGGGTGTAGAGGTGTGGTGCTAGCCCAGGATTCCAAGGCACCGCTGTCCCATGGATCACGCCCTGGTGGCTGGCAGCCTCCGACGCCCGAGGAACTGCAGGCGCAGATGCCGCAGTTCAAAGTGATCGGACTGCTCGGACGTGGCGGCATGGGGGCGGTTTACCGCTGCTGGCAAAGCTCGCTGGACCGTCATGTGGCCGTCAAAGTGCTGTCGCAAGAACTCGGTGACCAGGATGATGCGAACTTCGTGGCCCGCTTCAAGCAGGAGGCCAAGACGATGGCGCAGCTCTCCCATCCAGGCATCGTGCCGGTGTTTGATGCAGGCGAGACCACCGGTGGTCTGCTCTACTTTGTCATGGAATTCATCCAAGGCACGGATGTGGCGCAGATGCTGCGCGAGCAGGGCCGGCTGCCTCCAGGACATGCGCTGTCCATCACGGCGCACGTCTGCGATGCGCTGGCCTATGCCCACCAGCAGGGCGTGGTGCACCGGGACGTCAAACCGGCCAACGTGATCATCGACATCCATGGCCGGGTGAGAGTGGCGGATTTCGGACTGGCGAAGAGCATGGACCCGGGCCGCTTCGGCGGTCTGACGCGATCGAACATGGCTATGGGAACGCCGGACTTCATCGCCCCGGAGACGATGAGTCCGGGGATGCCGGTGGATCACCGTGCCGATCTTTATGCCGTGGGGGTGATGCTCTACAACATGCTCACCGGGGAGGTGCCGCGAGGGATGTTCAAGCTGCCATCGCAAAAGGCCGGGAGCGATCCGCGGTTCGACGAGATTGTTGTCAAAGCCGTGCAGACGGAGCTGATCGAGCGCTACCAAAGTGCAACGGAGATCCGGCGTGATCTGGACGTGATCTTAAACGCGCCTTTGGAGACGGCTGAAATACCGCAGGCGGAGCTGGAGGCGACGATTCAGATCCGCAAAGCGGTGCCGCAAAGTGGGAGAGCATCTTCGGACAAGCCGGCGTCCCGGCCAATGACACCGGCAACCCCTCTGCAGAGCGGCCAGCGCATCTCGAAGGCCGGCATCCGGCTGGTGGACTCTCCTGCCGGCGTCGTCAGCCCCATGGATGCCATCGCGGCCATCCGTGAAACCCTGTCCCACGCTCTGAAGACCTACCGCGAGGGATTGCTGAACACCGTGAACATTGAAGGCCGCCCCCATGCATCATGGATGGGAGCGGTATGCACGCCGGATTTCGAGCATCTGATCACGCTCACCGGAGCGAACACGGACAAGACGGCCAACATCCACGCCAACCCCAAGGTCGAATGGATGTTCAACTCGCCGGACCGCAGCACGATTATCTACTTTGAAGGCAGCGCGGAAATCCTCGTCGACGACCAGATGAAGCAGCGTTACTTCGAACTCGTGCCGGAGGAGAGCCGTGAGTTCTTCATGCGCTATTACCGCTCTGGCGGCGAATGGTGTGTGATCAAGACCCGCATCGATCACGCCGTTTACTGCATGCCCAGCGCCTACATGAAAATACGGCTTGAGGGGCACCAGATTCGCGCCAGCGCGATGAGGTGAACACGAGCACGGCAGTCAATACTGCAGGCTGCCAGATTGCTTGAGTTTAGGGCAGAGCACCTGCATGTAATCCGAGCGGACGGATTCCAAGCTGGTGGTGTCCAGGGCACGATCCCCCCTCAACGAACATTTTCGGCTGGTGGGAGTGACCGATGAAACAGAGAGGCATGGACTGATGGGCGAAATGCTGGGCGGCAGCGGCAGGCTCCAAGACATAGCCCCACTGCTCCGGCTGATGCAGCGACGCATGAACAACCTCGTAATCTTTGCCTTTCCAGGTCATCGGCAGCGCACCCAGCAAGGCCCGCTGGTCCGGCGTGAGACTGCCTCGTGTCCATCGAATGACTTCCGCAGTCTCGGCACTCACGTTCGTAGATTCCTCATCCGCCGCCACATAGGCGTCATGATTGCCACGGAGAATGGCGCGGAAGTTCCGAGAACGTAGCAGTTCAAGGCGCTCAGCAGGTTGCGCCCCATAACCGACGATGTCGCCCAGGCAGACAAGCTCCTCGATTCCCTGCTTGTCGATGTCCTCTAGGACGGCGGTCAGCGCCGGCAGATTGGCGTGAATATCGCTGATGATGGCAACGGGCTTCATGTCAGGCAGTTGGATCAACCCGCTTCGAGAACTGCGTGATGGGCTTCAGGCTCCGGCGGTGATCACAATGGCTGACAAAGAGCGTCCCGCTGCTGACAAAGTAGATGGCATCCTGCTTGAATCTGACACCAATTTTGCAGGCCTCTTCAAATGAAATGGCGGCTACAAATCCTGGCTCAGCGTGGTGGTTAAGAGGCGAGAAACCCGTGATGGTTCCAAGCAGATGCCCGCCGCCTGCCAGCTCGGCTCTAAGCGTCTCACTAGCGGCTTGATTTTCCTCTGCTGTCCAGGTCTCGCCCGTGGTGGCATAGGCTGTGATGATGGCAAACGATTCAGGCAACTCAGAAAGCGGCAGGTCGATTTTGAAGCGTGTATCGAAATAATCTGGGGACATCAGGGAGTTGGAGAAAGGGGTGTTCATGCTTCCATCATCTCGGCACGGGCATCAAGTCTTTGCGCGATCTCGCCCGAGAGTGCTTCGAGCAGTTCACGCTTTTCATCCTGTGTGAGTTTGGTGAGCACATGATCAAGCAGGATGGTGGTGGAGCGAATGAACTCGCGGGCGTCTCTCTCGTTTCATGAGGATGTTTGAGCATCTACCACATGGGGTGGGACATTGGCAGGGGGATGGCAATTTTAGTCAATTCAAATCGTCCTTGCCTTTTCGACCCGCAGCACGTCAAGCGTGTAACCCGCACCATTGTCGAACGGTTTCACCTCCCCTGTTACCTGAACAAAGGGGTAACGGATGGTGTTCAAACCGTAGAAGCAGTAGCACCGACGAACTCCGCTTTTATGTATTTAATTGAGGCCCTTAATATCGACGAGAATTACAGACCCGCATGCCGTGCCCGCAACAATGGTGCGACACTCATTGGTAAGCGCGAGGCTGCGGACTTCCGAATCCGTCGCAAATACTGAGAGACACGTTTCGTTTTCTAAGTTCCACACACGGATGGTGTTACTGCCTTATGGGACGCGGCGCTCTCGAATTCCCGGTCAAAAAGCCTTTGATGGGTCAATGAAGACTTGGTTCATGAAGCCAACAAAGGTATTATCACGTATATAGTGTGAGCGCGCATACTCCCAGCCTTCCCGAAAACTCATGCTACCAGCCCCCTTTTTGTCTTTCCATGGCACTGCCTCATTAGCCTTGTTCTCCTCAAAGCGACAGTTCATCCAGTATTGATACGTTTCGCGATCAATGAGTCCACGCTTGTAAAAAAGGAACTGCTCCAATTGAAGGTTCCAGAAACGACGGAAATGCTGCTCAACTCTTTGTCGTGCTTGCGGGGTTGGGCTGTTAATCAGCTCGGACCACTCAGCAAAAGCAATTTGCTCATATAGCTTTCCGAAGTGGATAAGCAGGTCAATCACCTTCATTTCAATGGTGGTCCGCCAGTTAACGAAAAAGGTGGACATCAGAATGCCTGCCGTGACGTATGGCACAAGCGTTCCGGTCCACTGGGCCTCCTCTGGGGGATGCAGAACCACGGCAGCGGTATATCCGGTGAGGAGAAGGCCAACCGTAACGAAGGAGAAGCGATGTAGATCACGAATTTTCATTGAGGGGAGAATTCCTTTCGTGAGCCAAACGGGTGACTGATCCCAAAAAGTGCAAATCGCTGCGTGACAAATCGGACTCTTGGCCTGCACGATAACGAAATCATTTCAATACATAAGTTGCCAACCTTGCCAGACCCGCTCATGACTATTTCTCCCAAGTCAGCCAGAAGTTCGTCCTCATCAACGGCCAGCGCCTCGCCGAACTCGTGATCGACTACGGCATCGGCGTCTCCACCCACGAGACCTATGTGCTAGAGCCTGTTATTAACTATTGCCGAATAGAGAAGAGAGCATGAGAGTTGCGAAGGCCAGCCAGTGCATGCCGGTCAGAGTCGAGGCCAGACGCTCGTAGTCCCTTGAGAGGCGTTTGAAGCGAGCCGCCCAGCCAAAACTGCGTTCCACCACCCAGCGCTTTGGCAGCAGCACAAAACCCTTCTTGGCCTCCGAGAGCTTGACGACCTCCAGCTTGATGCCGTGCTGTTGTGCCTAGCGTGCAGGCTCCTCGCCGATGTAACCTTGATCCACATAGGCCACCTGATAGTGCTTCAAGAAGTTCGCGCTGTTCATCCTGTGTTAGTTTGGTAAACACATGATCAAGCAGGGTGGTGGTGGAGCGAATGAATTCGCTGGAATCTTGTTTCATGAGGATGTTTGAGCATCTACCACGTGGGGTGGGACATTGGCAGGGGGATGGCAATTTTATTTAATTCAAATCGTCCTCGCCTTCTCCACCCGCAGCACGTCAAGCGTGTAGCCCGCGCCATTGTCGAACGGCTTCACCTCACCCGTGACCTGAACAACGGGGTAGCGGATGGTATTCAGTCCATAAAGCCGGTAGGCGGCGGCAAAAATTTCGCACTCGACGATGCCTGTGCGGTCGCAGATGGAGATTGAGGCAAAAAGAGGGCTTTGGAAAATTTCACTGTGTCAGACGTGCGGCCAATGCAGCCTCGATGCTCTTTGAAAGCATGAGTGCAAAAGCCTCAAGAGCCTCACGCTCATCCGCGCAGAATGCCTGACTTTGGTCTCCCGAGCGGACCATGCTCAACACACCACGATTGGCCCCACAGCATTGGAAAGGCACGGCAATCATGGCCTGCGTACTTAGACCAAGCTCACGATCGATCTTTTTTGAATGCTCGTGTGGCACTTGATTTCCAGGGTGGCCAGAAACCCCGTGGTCAACGTGGTTTCTCGGATGAGACCGACCTTGGGATTCACTCCAGTAGAAAACCCCACTTTCATGTTCATAGACCCAACTGATGATTCCTTCATCCAAAGGCTGCAAACGCCCCTCGATGTCCCTCTCACCAGGATTAAACACCGCCTGCAACGCACGATGGCCTGGATGTACAAGCCAGAGCGTGGCACCCGTGGCCCCGGCGGCTTTGACAAGCACACTGTGCATGCGCGCCAGTTCCGAACCAATCAAGGGGGCGAAATCCATCGGTTTTAAAAGGTTGGCGGCGTCTTGTATCGCTTGCTGCAGGCGACCGTTCAATCCCGCCACCGCCGGATCTGATGGAACTCCCACAGCCTTGCCTTTTGCCGCCGTTTTCTGCGGAACAAGACACTGCGCCAGCCAGCTAAGCGCCTGCTCATCCTGCCACAAACGATCCTGCCAGCGCACGGCCGTCATGAGCGATTCGAAAGCAAATACCATCTCGGCAAGCTGCTCATCCTCAAACGTCGAGTCTCCAAAATGCTTTTGAAGCAACATTTCCAACATCCGACCGAGCAATTCGTGCCATTCTTTCTCACCCAAACATTCGGAAAGCCGGCCGGCCCCCTTCACGAAAGCCTGCTGATGGTGCGCAGTCCGAGTGCCTGGAGACAGTTCGCCCAGCCCAGCTTTTACCCGTTTGGCCTCTTTCTGAAGCAGGCCAATAAGTTCGAGAACGACTGTTTTATTTTTCCAGAGTTCACGCGCGATCCTCGCAGGAGCATCCTGCCTCAGGGCAATTCTTGCCATACCAAGCAACTCAGCCTTTTGATCCTTGGTCAAAGCGCCAAACGGTGCAGAAATGCCCGGGCCACGACCACAATTAAGCGATGGATTGTTCTTCAGAACTGACTGCAACGTCTCACACATCTGATCAAACTGCCCGCCCCCCTTTTCCACCTGGATGCCCAGCTTGTTCAGCCGCTCCAACCGAAGCGGCACCGTCTCTTTGCTCACGTAGTCTTTTTCATAGGCCCACAGGCGCGCCGCAATGACATCCAGTACACCAAGAGCCTTCAATTGCATCACAACGACAAAGCGAGGCTTTTTCAATCCTTGTTCACGAATGACATCCGCCAGAAGACGGTGTGTCTTTGCAGGCAACTCTGACCGCCCCGATTCATCGTTCTTTGCAGCGAGATCCGGCTGGTGATCGTCGATCGAATCCTTCTGGCTGGATTGCTCCTTACCGATCAACTCCAAAACTTTGTTTCCAGCGATCGCTCCCAACCAGGATTCCAGAGAGCTGTCACCGCGCCATGAACGAAGTGAGTTACGCTTTGCCGGTGAAGAATCAAAGCATTGCAAACGAGTGAAGCTCAGTGCCTCCTCAATGATGGCCGTGGTGACGCTTGCCTCCTGAGCAAAGCGACTTTTAAGCTGCGATTCCAGCTTGGATTTTAGGCGACGAAAGAGCACGTCTTCAGTGTCCCACCCCTTCAGGATCGTCATTTGCGCCTGTTTGTCCTGCTGAATGATCTCTTGATTGTCAGATTTCCTGGCCATGCGGTGATGTTCAATATTTACCAATTCCGCGCAAGTGGCAGGCACAAGAAATTACCGGTTCATTGGGCTGACGGCGA
>JAPLUN010000547.1 GCA_026397715.1 Verrucomicrobiota bacterium | reverse complement strand
CATCCATCTGGAGGAGGACGTGGGCAAGTCCACGCATTATGACAAGTTCAGCGCGCTCGACTTCAACCGCGCCGGCACGCCACTGATGGAAATCGTCAGCGAGCCGGACCTCGACAGTGCGGAAGAGGTGGTGGCCTACCTGGGGAGCCTGCGGCAGATCCTGATCTATGGCGGCGTGAGCGATGCTGACATGGAGAAGGGCAACATGCGCTGTGACGTGAACATTTCCCTGCGGCCTGAAGGCCAGAAGGAGCTGGGCACCAAGATCGAGCTGAAGAACATCAACTCGATGTCCGCCATCCGGCGTGCGATCAAATTTGAGACTGAGCGGCAGGCAGAGATTTTGGACGCGGGTGGCAAGCTGGAGCAAAGCACTCTGCGCTGGGACGATGACCGTGGTGAGACCACGCTCATGCGCTCGAAGGAGGACGCGCATGATTACCGCTACTTCCCTGATCCCGACCTGCTGCCGGTGCGCACAGCGGATCTCGTGGCCAAGATGAGGTCGCAGGTGCCGGAGCTGCCGCATGAAAAACGTGCGCGTTTTGAGAAGGACTATGGTTGCAGCGCCTATGATGCCAGTGTGCTCGCGAGCGAAAAGGAGCTGGCTCTATGGTATGAGGCCGCCGTGGCTGCCGATACCCAGGTGCCGGCCAAGAAAATCGCCAACTGGGTCATCAATGATCTGCTGGGTGCTTTGAACGACCGCTCGATCACGCTGGCCGACTGCCCGGTGAAACCGGAGGCGCTGAGTTCGCTGGTTGCCACCATTGAAGGCGGCAAAATCTCCAACAACCAGGGCAAGGAAGTGTTTGTCGAGATGTTTGAGACTGGCAAGCCCGCGGCCGAAATCATCAAGGCGAAGGGTTTTGAGCAGGTCAGCGACACGGGTGCTCTGGAGGCCATCGTGGAGCAGATCCTTGCGGCGAATCCTGACAAAGTGGCCGAGGTCAAAGGCGGCAACGAGAAGGCCATGAACTGGTTTACGGGGCAGGCGATGAAGGCCAGCCAGGGGAAAGCGAACCCGAAGATGGTGACGGAGATCGTGCGGAAGAAGGTGCTGGGGTAGGTGGGGGCTCTCTGTTCGTCCCAGCGCGTACAAACCCCTTGCACCCGGGTCGGGGGCTGCTATCCTACGCGCCCTTTTTCACCCCCAGACCCTTTAGAATCATGTCCCAGCATAGCAGCCTCAAGACTTCCGGCTCCGTCGGCACCAAGCGCAGCGTTTTGAAGCGTGGTGAGCGCGTCAAGCTTCTCAAATCCCGTGGCCAGTGGAAAGAAGGACGTCTTCCGACGAACCTTCCGAAGACCAAGCCCGAGTAAGGCTTTCCTCCTGTGCGCCTTAACCGATATTTGAGCCAGTGCGGCATTGCCTCACGGCGTGGCGCGGAGGAGATCATCCTCGGCGGTCGCGTGTCCATCAACGGACACGTCATCACCGAGCTTGCCACGAAGGTCCAGCCCGAGGACAAGGTGGTCGTCGATGGTTCTCCGGTACGTGCCGAGACGCCTGTCGTTCTCGTTTTGAACAAGCCGAAAGGCTACCTGTGCTCCCGTGGGGACAAGCAGGACCGCATGACGATTTACGATCTGCTGCCGCTGAAGTACCAGAATCTGCATCATGTCGGCCGTCTCGATAAAGACAGCGAAGGCCTGATTCTCCTGACGAATCGCGGAGATCTCTCCCACCGGATCATTCACCCAAGCCAGGGTGCTGAAAAAGAATACGAAGTGGTCGTCGATCAGGCGCTCAATCCGGACGTGATGGCGAAGCTCGTCAAAGGGATGATGACCGAGGAAGGTTTCGCCCGTGCGGAACGCACCTGGATGGACGGCGATTACCGGGCGCACATCGTTCTCAAGATGGGGCTCAAGCGTCAGATCCGCATGATGCTGTACTACCTCGGCTACGAGGTCACACGCCTGACCCGCATCCGCATCGGCTGGCTGAAACTGCATGGTCTGGCCCGAGGTGCCTACAAAGAACTTACGCCGACGGAGGTCGAACGCTTCTTCAAGGAAGAGCCGGCCAAGCCGAAGCTGGAACGCAGCAAGCCGGGTGAAGAAAAGGATGACGGGATCGAAGATCACCGCCCTGCGGCACGCAAGCGTGTGCATGAAGCTGAGGCCCGCGAACCGCGTGGTTTCAAGCCCACCCGTGGCAAGAAGAGCGGCCCAACGGCTCGCTTTTCCGAAGACAAGCCTAGCCGTGGCAAGAAGAGTGGCCCTTCGGCCCGCTTCTCTGAAGATAAGCCTGCTCCGCGTGGCAAGAAGAGCGGCTCTGCTAGCTGGTCTTCCGGAGACAAGCCTTCGTATTCCAAGCCCAAGTCCAGGACTTTCAGCCCGCGCTCACGCTCAAGCGAAACGGGGCGGGACGAAAAACCACGGGGGCGGTCAGGTCCGCCAGCTCGCCGTCCAGCTCCACGGGGGCCTCGCCGCGGTCCGTCGTCACGGTAAATTCGCTGGTCTGGATGTAGTCCAGATCATCGCACTCGTGGTAGCCGTCTAACAGCATGCCGCGCAGCAGCTGGATGAATTCCATCCCGCCGAGGCCGCGAAAGATGAGGAGATCGAGTTTGCCGTCGGTGTTGGAAGCATTGCGGAACAAGGGAAATGGCCCGCCGTAGTGCTTGCCATTGCCCACGAGCACCACGGTGCCGACCATGGGAGCTTTACCTTCGATTTTCACACTGAGTGCCGGCGGGGTCCGCATCAGCACGTTCACCGCACTCATGACGTAGCTCAGGGGGCCGTACTTTTTCTTGGCCTCCCAGGAGGTTTCCTGGACGATCTGGGCATCGAGACCGACCCCGGCGAGCTGGGCGAAGTACATGTCGTTTGCCATCCATAGATCGACCTCACGAAGCTTGCCGCTGGTGATTTCCTTCCAGCACCCCTCGATGTCGCGACCGGGCAGCTTCAGTTCCACGGAAAAAACATTCATGGTTCCCAGCGGCAAAACGCCGAGCGAGGTGTGCTTTTCGCCGGGTTTGCGGCGGGCATTGGCCCGGCAGATGCCCTGCAGCACCTCGTTCATGGTGCCGTCTCCGCCGGCGGCGACGACGAGTTCGTGACCTTCCGTGGCGAGGCGCTCTGCGATCAGGGTGGCATCGCTGGGGCCGGTGGTCAGGTGGAGCTCCGGCTCCGGGGAGAGCCTGCGCAGGGCATGCTCAAGGGAGGCAGCCTTCGTGCTGCGTGCGGCGGGATTCAGGATGACCGGAATGGGCATGAGGGCGGCATTCATGGCACGTTGCGCGGACTTCGCAAAGTCTCATGCCGGAACGCTTGTGAAACTTTTCACAAAATCGGGTTGCCCCTCTCCGAGCGGCTCCGATAATCGCCCTTAGCCCCTTTCCCCTTCGCTCATGCCTGCCCCCGCCGAAGCTCCCGCCCCCGTTGCCGCTCCACCGCCTGTTGATCTCGTGAATGTACAGATCGACGGCGTCTGGCACAAGTTCCCCAAAGGCACGCGCATGATCGAGGCGTGCAAGCAGGCCAAGAAGGAAGTTCCCCACTACTGCTACCACCCGAAACTCTCCTCCCCCGGCAACTGCCGCATGTGTTTGGTGGAGATGGGCATGCCGCCGCGTCCGGCCCCGGGCACCGAGCCGGAGAAAGACGAGCATGGCATGCCGAAGATCGGCTGGATGCCACGTCCCGTGATTGCCTGCGCCAACACCGTCGCGGAAGGCATGGGCATCCGCACGGAGTCCGTCCTGACGCAGGAGTGCCGCAAAGGCGTGATGGAATTCCTCCTGATCAATCATCCGCTCGACTGCCCGATCTGCGATCAGGCCGGCGAGTGCCGTCTGCAGGAATTCAGTGTGGAGCACGGCAAGGGCGAGAGCCGCTTCCGTGAGGACAAGGTCAAGAAGCCGAAGAATGTCGACATCGGCCCGCGCGTGCGTCTTGATGACGAGCGCTGCATCATGTGCAGCCGCTGCATTCGCTTCACTGCCGAGATCGCCGATGAGCCTGTGCTGGGCTTCACCGAACGCGGCAGCTTCACCACACTGGCGGTGCATCCTGGCAAGCGCCTGGAGCACAACTACTCGCTCAACACGGTGGACATCTGCCCGGTGGGCGCTCTGACCTCCAACGACTTCCGCTTCCAGCAGCGCGTCTGGTTCCTCAACGAGACGAACAGCATCTGCACCGGCTGCGGCCGTGGCTGCAACATGGAGATCAGCGCCCGTGGCGACACGATCTACCGCCAGACTCCGCGTGACAACAACGACGTCAACTCCACCTGGATGTGCGACAGCGGCCGTCTCGACTTCCACTTTGTGAACAGCGAGTTCCGTCTCACGGATCCAATGATCAAGTCCGGTGGCAAACATCAGATCGCCACCTGGAAGACGGCGCTGAGCAACATCGCCACCGCTCTCGCAGGCAAAAAGGGCGAAGAGATCGCCATCATCGCCAGCGCGCGCATGACGAATGAAGAGCTGTTCTTTGTGAAGCATCTGGCTGCGCAGCTTGGCACCACGAATGTGGACGTCATCCCACGCACCGGCGGCGCTGACAACTACCTCCGTGCTGACGACCTCAATCCAAACACGAACGGTGCGAAGCTGATTCTGGGCATCGAACCTGGCGCCAAGCTGGCCGAGATCAACGAGCTCATGAGCCGTGGTCGCCTGCGAGTGGTGCTCGCTCTGTGAGAGAACCTGCTCAAAGTGGGCTTCAGCCAGCGTGACCTCGAAAAAGTGCCGTTCATCGCTTCGCTGCACATCCTTGCCAATGCGAGTGCAGAGCTCAGCGACGTGGTGCTTCCTGGCACTGCCTACGCGGAAAAGCGTGGTAGCATGATCAACGTCACTGGTCGTCTGCAGCGCCTGAACAAGGCAGTCAAAATCCCCGGCAACGCCCACGACACGTGGGAAATCCTGCGCGACCTCATCGTCGCCTGCGGTGGCTCGAACGGCATCCATACCGTTGAAGACGTCTTCAAGCGTCTCAGCACTGAAGTCGCTGCGTTGAACGGCCTGAGCTTCTCCAAGATCGGTGATCTGGGTGTCCAGGTGATCGAAACGGGTGAGAAGATTCCTCTGCTGGAGCGCGAGAAAGAGCGCAAAGCGAAGGGGATCATCGTTGGGTGATTTGGTGCTCGTTTTAGACAGGATTTGCAAGATGGCAGAATTTCAGGATTTTTTATTCTGAAGGACGTCTTTGCGGCCGAAGTGCTTTGGATGGTTTTAAATCCTCTTCGACAAGTGAGTGGGGTGGTTTCAGAGTCAGCCTTTTATCATCCTGCCGGAGCCCGGACGTTTCATGCGGGTGATGTTGGTCCTGGGGACAGTTTGCCGGCGCAGAGCCTGCGTTGGCAAATGCTGAAGCATTAAGCCTGCAAGATGCGGAAATGGGAGTAATCTCTTTCCCCCTGCCGTGACTTATTCCTCCCCACTCCCCAAGCCTGAACTTCTCTCTCCAGCCGGTAACTGGGACTGTGCCCGTGCGGCGGTGGCGAATGGTGCGGATGCGATCTTTTTTGGCATGCCGCGTTTCAATGCGCGGCTGCGTGCGGACAATTTTATTGAGGAGGATCTGCCGGAGCTGATGAAGTTTCTGCATGACCATGGGGTGAAGGGCTATGTGGCCTTCAACACGCTCATTTTCACCAAGGAGCTGCCGGATGCGGAGAAGCAGCTGCACCTGCTGGAGGACAGCGGGGTGGATGCGGTGATCGTGCAGGATCTGGGACTGGCGCGGATGGTGAAGGCGCTGACGACGAAGCTGCGGCTGCATGCGAGCACGCAGATGACGATCACTTCGCCGGAAGGGCTGGAGTTTGCGAAGCAGCTCAACATTGATCAGGCGGTGCTGGCGCGGGAGCTTTCCATGCGTGAGCTGGAGCGTTTCAAAGCGGCGGCGGTGCCGCTGGAGGTGTTTGTGCATGGCGCGCTGTGCGTGGCGTATTCGGGGCAGTGTCTGACCAGCGAGTCGCTGGGGCGGCGCAGTGCGAACCGTGGCGAGTGCGCGCAGGCCTGCCGCATGCCGTATGAAATGATCGTCGATGGCGAGCCGCGTGATCTTGAGGACAAGCGCTACCTGCTCTCGCCGCAGGATCTCGCGGCGGTGGATGAAATTCCGCGGTTGATCGAGCTGGGCATTCGCAGTTTTAAAATCGAAGGGCGTCTCAAGACGCCGGAGTATGTGGCGGGCGTGACGCAGGTGTATCGCAAGGCGATTGACCGTGCCTTGGCGAATCAACCGGCTCCTGCGAGCGAGGCGGATCGCTACGCGCTGGAAATGACCTTCTCACGCGGCCTGTATCCGGGATGGATGCATGGTGTGAACCATCAGGAGCTGGTGGGGGCTTACTACGGCAAGAAACGCGGCCCGTATGTCGGGCAGGTCACGCGGATCATTGATGACGACACACTGGAGCTTGATGAACTGCACATTGCCATGAAACCGGGCGATGGTGTCGTGTTTGAGAATTTATCGGACACGAACTACGAGCAGGGTGGCAGCGTGTATGAGATGCGCGGTAGCGGCTTGAGCTTCCGCCACGGACTGCTGCGCATGCAGGATGTAAAAATCGGCATGCGCGTTTTCAAAACGAGCGACCCCGCGCTTAATCGTGCGCTGCGGCAATCGTTTGAGGGTGACATCCCTATCCGCAAGCAGCGCAAACTGGATCTTCATGTGACGGGCCAGGTGGGCGAGCCGCTGCGGGTGCAATCGGGTGCCAATGTGGTGACTTCGACGATGGCACTGCAGGCGGCGATGAAGCGACCGCTCACGCCGGGGGCCTTCATTGAGCAGTTCAACCGCCTCGGTGGGACGGAGT
>JAPLUN010000078.1 GCA_026397715.1 Verrucomicrobiota bacterium | reverse complement strand
ATCAAACGAAGAAGCTAATTTGCAAAGCCTCCACCCAGCCCACCCATGAAGCCCATCAAGCCACGCACCCGGACCTGCGCCACTCCCAACCCCCCTGATTCAAAACTGCCGCCAGGCATGAGCCGAAACAGCTCTGGTGGAGGTTACGGAGGCGGCGGCTCATACACCCATTTTTGATGAAACACATTAGCTCAACCCACTTGTGAAAACTGCAAACCAACCACTCAAGAAAGAGCCCCCCGCCAAAACCCATGACCCACGCCTGCACCAGAGCCGGCTCTCCGGCATGATCGAGCCCGAAGCTCTTTGCGTCACGATCTGCACACCCGCCTACGCTCACATGCGCGAAGAGGCGGTCGCGGCCTTCCGCAAGCATTTCGGCCTGCCAGTCCTGGTCATCGAATGCGCAGACTCCGAAGGCTACGAAACAAAGATGAAGCTCGATCTCCTCGTCGGGCCGCGCAAAATGGTGTTCTGTGACATCGATTTCAGACCCATCCGCCGGTTCCCACCCGTGTGGCAGTCAGGCGCATGGTGCGCGGTGCGTGATCACGGTCACAAGCACCCAAGCTCATTCGCCTCGTATGACATCGAAGCTCATGGCCTGGACGCCCTGAGCTACTTCAACAGCGGATTCTTCACCTGCGATCTGTCGAAGCCGCAGCATACCGCCGTGTTTTCCACCGCACGCGCCATCTGGCAGGATGTCCAGGAAGGGAAACGGCCGCCCGTCGGCGACTTCGGCGACCAGTTCTACCTCAACGCCGCCGTCCGCCAGCTTGGCATTTCGCTCAGCCTGCTGCCCGTCTCCATGAACTGGCTCCGCGGCTATGCCGAGCACGGCATGTTTCCGTATGTCCCGCGTGTCATCTACGCCGTGCATGCCGCCGGCGTGCCACTGACCGGCAAACTTTCCCACCTGCTCTTCATGGAGCAGGCACATGGCTATGCCGCCGCCGATCTATGCGACAGCGTGGCAAGAGAACATCTGGCCCTTAGCGTGGAACTGACATGAAAACACACAAACAACTCGCCGCACTGCTGACCCCAGGCAACTCAGATAACATGCCCGACAAATGGCGGGCTGCATGGACGCTTCTTGATGAGGACAAAACAGCCCCGGAAGTGCTCCGCTGCCATGCCCGCTGCTGGCTTACCTACAGGGCCATTGAAGGGACAGTGAATCATGACGAACTCATGAACCGGGTGCTGCCAGTCCAAGGTGAAGGCCTTGAAAAAAATCACTTCTCTTATGTGCGCTGGCTCACCAGCCAGGCCGCCGCATCCTTCTTCTATTTCACCCTGAAGGACATGAAAGAGGAGGCGCTGAAAGAGTTCCAGGTATTTCAGCCCGAGCACCTGATCTCCAATGCATCCACCACACTCAACTACCTGAGAGTCATGTGCATCCGCTGCTATGACGCCTATCTGTCCGGGCAAACCGACGAGGCGAGGAGCATCATTGAATCAACACTGTCCGCCTGGAAGGCCGCACATGCAGCACTCGACTGGATTTATCATCCCATGAGGTTCACCGACCTGCGATCGGACTCATCGCCACTTCACGCCATGATGATGATCGCCAGCAAAATCGGCATGCTCAAAGCCCCGATCACAAGCCAACTCGTGCCCGAAATGTCCCAAGACTGGCCGTGGGTAAAGTGCATCAAGCATCTATCTCGCAAGGAGGGCTCGATCTGGATATGAGAAGCGCCTGTGTTTTGAAAAGCGGTGGGGATTATAATCCCCTTCAAGGCTTTGCAATTCAAGCTGCGGACCACATATTACGAGACAAGTCTGCATTCACAGGCGGCTATTTTTGCTCGAACGGAACAAGATAGCGCAGGCCTTTGAGTCTTTCGCTCTCAAGCTCCGCATAGCCCTTCTTCATCGTAATAGTCCATGTGTCATTGCTCAATTTGGCAATAAAAACACCCTTTCTTTTCCACTCCCATGTGCCGGTCTGGCTGTCCGGCCCGGCTTCCATACGTGCACTGCCATCGCGCTCAAAAAACACCTTCGATAGATGCGGGCCGGTGGGTGAGGACCTATAGCTCCACTCAACAGGCAGATCGTTCGCAGAGGGGGCCTTCCCTGCCTCGATCTCCTTTCTTACTTTTCCCAGTTCCGTGACGGTTTCCAGCTTTGCACCGCCAGCGGTTTTAAGCAGGCTGTCGATGCGGGCGATGCTGGACTTTTGCACAGGGGCGAGCGCCTTGGCACGGGCGTCATCGTAGAGAGCGAAGAGCTGCACAACGCTGGCCTGAGGGTTGGGCACGGCGTCTCCCGCCTGCTTTTCCTTGATCTGGGCTGTAAGCAGCTCCGCCCCGGCGGTGTCCCCATCCTTCACAAGCTTCGTGATCATCGGCGTTGCAGTTTTTTCCAGAGACTGATTCAGACGCTCCACGGCCTGCGCGGCCGCCTTGCGGTAGTCCTTGAGGATGGCCTCGGGGCTGTCAGCGAGGGCGGATGAGGCGGAGAACGATACCAGCAGGAGGACGAGGAGCAGTTGTTTCATGAGCACGTGGTTGGGTGGGCGGAAGATACGCTTAGGAACATAACCGCAAGCTGAATTGAGATTTATGATGTTCCACCGAACAGATTTAAAAAGCCCCTGGAAGCCGGGTGGAATCTTTAGGATATTAAGGCATTCGGCCAAAGCATCGCACCTGGAGCGCGGACACTCCCACTCCTTAAATCCTCTTTTTCTGCCCAATGACCACCCCGCAGGGGGGGCCTGCGTCTTTCCGGGCATCTCTCCCCAGATGGAAGCAACCACGGAAGACACGCCACCCTTAAAAGCTCGAGTCTGAACCAGGTGCCGAAGCAGACATGCCACGCATGAATGGCAGTCGGTTAAGCACATTCGTCGCGGCATGAAGCCCAGAACGCCGACGCGAAAAGTAGCACGGGCAATCCTGCCCGTGTGCGGCGCTCTCTTCACGGGCAGGATTGCCCGTGCTACTGCCCGGTTCGTTGCCTCAGACCTTCATTTTCTGTCGTGACTGGCTGCCGCATGGCACTCATCTTCAGCGATGACAGGCCTTAACCGAGCGCCATTCATGCCTCGCATCTTTTTTGCCAGCGCGCATTCAAAAAAACCTCGTCTATCACTTCATACCAGTTTCCGGTATCTTTCCACTTGCATCCCCAGATCCAGGCCCAAGACTTTTCCCATGGCCTTCATCTTCTCCACCTCCCACCTTCCTGAAACCCGTGTCCGCCGCCCTGATCATCTTGAAGACGAGGAGGAGGAGCCGAGCGCACCGAGACAGACTGCCGCAGGCAGCCCGAAGGGTGAACGTAGTGAATCAACACGCATGCAGCAGCCCATGCCCCGCGCCGGCGGCATGCAGCAGCCCATGCCCCGCGCCGGCGGCGTCCGCGCCTTCAGCCACCTGCCGGTGCGTGACAATCCTGCGCCTTCCACCGGCCCGCTCCGGGAAGACAGCCCACGTGGAGAGATCGGCCCGATCCCTCCACGCTCCGCCACACCCTCCACCTCCGGATCGCCCATGTCAGAGCCGCAGGATGACGCCCCTCCGCCAGAGGCAGACTCCGACCCCGAGGACGACACCGCCCCGCAAGACCACGCAGACGACAGGCCTTGGTACATGCCCCGCATCACCGCCCAAGACCTGCCCCCGCAGGACCACCCTGAGGACGCACACGCCACCTCCCCCAAACCCTGGGAAAACACCTCCCCCAACTCACGCTTCGACGCCGCGCCTCACGCTGACCGCAGCACATCCAGCAACGGCTTCTCCCCCTCCCCGCAAAACCTTCGTGACGACTTCCACGCCACCACCCCAGACTCTCCCACCCGAGAAGCCCCCGCTCAAGACAGCCGCCCCGCCCTGACCCGAGGCCGCATCTTTGAACAACGCAGCGCTCCAGCTGCGTTTTTGATGCAGCAGCAGAGCAAGGGTGCCAGCGGATCCACTTCACGACAACGCCTTCAGGTATCCCAGCAAGCGCTTGCTGCGCAACCACAGCCAGTGCGTGGGACCACTCCGCCGGCAAACGGCAACACCCCCGCAGCGCAGCCACAAGCCCTGGCTCAAGCTCAGCGTCCAGCGGCAAATCCTGCGCAGAATGCGCCTGCAGCACCTCAGCCTCCAACTGGAGGCCCAGCGGTAAAACAAGCTCAAACACCTCAATTCCAAGTGGACGAGGCGGATGAGAACACTCAGTTCGACTTAACGGATCAAGATACAGGCAAGCTTCTTCAAACGGGAGTCAAATTCGGAGACCATGCTCGCTCAGTTATCAATGAAGAAATCGAGAACTCTCCTGTCGCCATAGCCGCTCTCAACCGAGCGCGGGAACTGTCGAAGAAGAATGTCGTTGTTCATCTTACCAATGATGAACAAGCAACTCCCCGGATTGGTCTCGACGGCACTATCCACATCTATGTGAATCCGAAGACACTCAAG
>JAPLUN010000253.1 GCA_026397715.1 Verrucomicrobiota bacterium | reverse complement strand
AGAAGACGCTGCAGGAGGCGGAGAAACTGGGGTTGACGGTGTGCGCCGGGATTTGGCTGGAGCCGGAGTGCTCGTGGTTTTCGTATGCCAAACCGGAACATTGCGCCAGACAACAGGAGCGAGTGAAGCGGGTGGTGATGCAGTTCCGCGAGCATCCCGCGCTGCTGGCCTGGGGGCTGGGGAATGAGGTGGAGGGTGACGGCTCGCAGCCAGCTTTCTGGCAGCAACTGGAGAAGCTGGCTCTGATGGTGAAGGAGAATGATCCGGCGCATCCGACCTTCACCGCCGTGGCCGGCATGACTGAACAGAAGGCGAAGGGCATGAATGAACATGCTCCGCATCTCGACTTTGTGGGCGTGAACACTTATGGTGGTTTGTTCACTCTGCGTGGGCAGCTGGCAAAGATGGGCTGGACACGTCCCTGGCTGGTCACGGAATGGGGTCCACAGGGTTTTTGGGAAAGGCCGAAGAGCAAGTCCGGCGCACCCTTGGAACAAACGAGCACGGAAAAAGCAGAGATGATGCGGCGTGGTTATGACGCAGTGATTGCGCAGGGCGGTGCGTGTCTGGGGAGCTATGCGTTTGTATGGGGCTGGAAGTATGAGGCCACGGTGACGTGGTTCGGCCTGCTGACGAATGACGGAGAAACGACCGGATCGGTGGATGTCCTGGAAGAAAAATGGAGCGGGCGGGTGCCACACAATCGTGCGCCCAAGATCCAGTCTCTGAAGGAAACTCCGTCGGAAGCAGTGGCAGCAGGTGCGGCATTCAAGGTTCGCGCTGAGGCCACAGATCCTGAAGGAGATGCTCTCGTCTGGCACTGGGCCGTGCTGCCTGAAAAGACCGGCCACGACGCCGGGCAGCGTTTGCGGATGCCTGCTGCGGTCGAAGGGGCGATCACCTCGACCGAGGGTGACCAGGCCCAGGTGAAGGTACCGAAACAACCCGGCAGGTACCGGCTGCATGTCTGGGTCAGTGATGGAAACGGTCATGCCGCGACGGCGAATGCTCCGTTTGAGGTCAAGTGAGGCAGCACGCGACTGGTGGCTGAACCATGTGCATTCCGGTATTTGCAGTGTGTGTGTTTGAAGATTGTAAATCCGGCGTTTACTGCCGATGAAGATGGGCAGCCGCCAGTGTTGATCGGTCAGCGGTTTTCGTCTTCACTGCAAATCACTCACGCCCCATGTCTGAAGCTTTCAATTCCAACTACCCCTCCATCGAACATCTTCGCGAGAGAGCGCGCCAGCGTGTGCCGCGCTTTGCCTTTGAGTATTTGGAGGGCGGCTGCTTCTCAAACATCAATCTCCAGCGCAACACGGATGAAATCCGGCAGGTGCAGCTGCGGCCCTGGTATTTGCGGGACTATCCCGGCTCTGACCTGAAGACGGAGCTCTTTGGCACGACTTACGATGCTCCTTTTGGCGTCTCGCCCATCGGGCTGCAGGGACTGATCTGGCCCAAAGCGACCGAGATCATCGCAAAAGCGGCGCATCAGCATAACATTCCCTTCACCCTCAGCACGGTCGCGACGGCCAGCATCGAAACGGTGGCCGAGCTCACGCAGGGGAAGGCCTGGTTTCAGCTTTACCATCCCGCTGAGGATTCGCTGCGCGACAAGCTGCTGGATCGTGCGCGGGATGCGGGTTTTCCAGTGCTAGTCATCCTCGCGGACACTCCCACCTTTGCCTATCGGCCCAAGGAAATCCGCAACGGTCTGTCCATCCCGCCGCGCATGTCGGTGCGCAATGTGATTCAGATGATGCTGCATCCCACGTGGTCATTCAGTCAGCTCGCGGCAGGTGCGCCGGAGTTCAAGACGATGAAGCCCTATCTGCCGAAGGGGCTGAACATGAAACACCTCGGCCTTTTCATGAACAAGACTTTCTCGGGTCGTTTGAATCCGACGAAGATCAAAGCTATTCGTGAGCGCTGGAAGGGCAAGCTCGTCGTGAAGGGGGTTGTTACTGAGGAGGATGCCGAAACGGCGCTGGGTCTGGGAGTGGATGGTTTTATTGTGTCCAATCATGGTGGCCGTCAGCTTGATGCCGGACAGTCCACCATCAAACCGCTCACCGAACTCGCGAAGAAATTTGGACAGCGTACCACGGTCATGATCGACAGCGGCCTGCGTGCTGGTCCGGATGTGGCCTGCGCTCTCGCCAGCGGTGCGAAATTTGCCTTCATGGGGCGTTCCTTCATGTATGGTGTCGCGGCACTGGGCAAAGCCGGTGGTGATCATACGATGACGATGCTGAAGCGCCAGATCAAGCAGGTGATGGAGCAGGTGGGATGTGAGCGTGTGGCGGACCTGCCGAAACATCTGGTGAGCGGGCCCGAGGCTTGAATATGACCTTAGATTCGAACGATCCTCCCTACTTGCATGGCGGCCCTTTAGGTCGTGCACGTTTCAAAGTGCAGCCGGAGGATTTTGTAGTGGAGGAGTTGCTCGGGTTTGAACCTTCAGGCGAGGGAGAGCACTGCCTTGTCTGGGCGGAGAAGCGTAATCTGGACAGCAATGCTGCGGCTGCGCGACTGGCGGATTCGGTGGGCATTCGGCGTCGGCTGGTCAGCCACTGCGGGCTGAAGGACCGCCATGCGGTCACTCGCCAGTGGTTCAGCCTGCACATGCCGGGGCAGGCATCGCCGGAACCAGCGGCGCTGGAGTCTGAGGGGCTGCGCGTGCTGCGTATCACTCGCAATTTGCGCAAGCTTCGGCGTGGCATTCATCTGGGGAATCGCTTCACCATCCGACTGCGTGAGCCGAATTTCGATGCCGCACTTGCCGCGCAGCGCTGGCGTGCGATCACGGAGAAGGGTGCTCCAAATTACTTCGGCACCCAGCGCTTCGGCAACGAAGGACAAAATGTGGCGAAGGCGCAGGCCATGTTTCGCGGAGAGTTCACACCGGGGGATCGCCTGCTGAGAGGCATCCTTCTTTCTGCTGCGCGCAGTCATTTGTTCAACGTCGTCGTGGCCAGTCGCATGACACGAGGGAGTTGGGATAAACCGCTGGCAGGTGAGGTCTTCGGGTTTCCTGACAACGGCACCATCCTGCTGCCGGAAAATCAACGTGGAGATGAAGTCGCGCGTTTAGAAAAGGGCATCGTCGAACTCACCGCGCCCCTGTGGGGCAGTGGTGAGCTGCAAAGTGTGGGCGAGGTGCGCAGACTCGAGCAGGAACTGCTAGCTGAGTTTCCCGACATCACCGCTGGACTCGAAGCCTTCGGATTGCGGCAGGAGCGCCGGGTGATGCGGCTGCGGCCGCTCGACTCCAAGTTTGAGGTGATGGAAAATGGTGACCTGAAAATCTGTTTTGATCTTCCCAAGGGCACGTATGCAACGACCTTGCTGAGTGAGCTGGCAGAGCTGGATGAATCCAGCGTCTTGACGGTTTCCTGACAATTTTGGCGTCGTCGTCTGATGCCGTTTTGACATTGGGGGCTATCATGGATGAGCATGAAGCATCTCTCCATCCTTTGCGCCCTGGCCATGTTCGCTGTCATGGCAGTGATGGCGTTTGGCCAAAATGAAACGAAACCTGCCAAGGATGATCGTGGCAAAGGCAAGGGGGCTGGACCTGGCGGGCAGGTGGAACCTGCCGTGGTACCGCAATATCTCTTCAATGTCTGGCTTTGCCGGCCCGGTGCTGATTCGGTGACGCTGAGCGTGATTGCGTGGCAGGACATGGATGCCTTTGTTTCCTACGGCACGAGTGCGACAACGCTGACACAGCGCTCAGGTGTCGTCAAACTTAGCGCCGGTGAGCCGCAGACGATCCTGCTGGGCCAGTTGAAACCTGACACGGGTTATTCATATCAGCTGACCTATCGCGTCGGGGGCGGGGAAGCTGTTCGAGATGAAGTGCGCAGCTTCCACACACAGCGTGCGCCGACATCCAGCTTCACCTTCACCACGCAGGCGGATTCACATCTGGATGTCAGCACGGACGTGCGGGTGTATCAGCAGACGCTGGCCAACATGCTTGCGGACAAACCCGATTTCATGATCGACCTCGGCGATACGACGATGGTCGACAAGTTTGGCAGCTTCTACACGCGTGCCGAGTCGCAGTATAAGGCCCAGCGCTTTTACATGGGTCGTATTGCGCACAGCGTGCCGATCCTGCTCGCGTTGGGCAATCATGATGGTGAGCAAGGTTCTCGACTGATCGGCCAGCCGAACTCCATGCCGCTGTGGTCCATTGGCATGCGGAAAAAGTATTTTCCGAATCCCGAGCCCGGAGGCATCTACTCGGGCAATGCCAAGCCAGAGGAGGGGGCTGGCATGCTGGAGGATTATTATGCTTTTGAGTGGGGCAGTGCGCTGTTTGTCGTGCTTGATCCGTTTTGGTTCACGCGTGATCGCAAAAACGAAGACAACTGGAGCATGACGCTCGGCGAGGCGCAGTATCGCTGGCTCACGAAGACGCTTGAGGCGAGCAAGGCTCCTTTCAAATTTGTATTCCTGCACCATCTCGTCGGTGGTCTTGGCAAGGATGTGAGAGGTGCTGTGAAGCCTGCTCCCTTCATGGAGTGGGGTGGCAAAAACGTGGATGGCAGCGACGGCTTTAAACAACACCGCCCCGGCTGGGAGCTGCCGATTCATCAGCTATTCGTCAAAAACGGTGTCAGCATTGTCTTCCATGGCCATGATCATCTCTTCGCAAAGGAAGAACTCGACGGCATCATCTATCAGGAAGTTCCACAGCCCGGCCACCCGAGCGGTGGGACACGCAGCGCGGAGGAATACGGTTACACGGGCACCATCCTCGGCAGCTCGGGGCATGTGCGTGTGACGGTCGGGTCGAATGAGGCAAAGGTGGATTATGTGCGTTCCATTGTGCCTGGTGTGACGCGGGACGACATGCCCAATGCGAATGTGGTGCACAGTTACACTCTCCGGAGAAAGTAGCCGAGGCACGTTGGGCAGGTGGAATGGTAATCAAAGCAAAGAATTCTCTGGGGAATGCGTAAGCTGAAGATCACCATGCACTTGCTCCGCCATCAGTTCATCACCCGGTTCCTCGCCGCCTGTCTGCTTGTTTCACTGTCTTGTGCCAGTGTCTTCGCCGCTGCCGCCGTTCCCGGGCAACGGATCTTTTACACGGGGCACAGCTTTCACATGTTTGTGCCGGGGATGATTGAAGCAATGATCAAGACCACGGACATTCAAGGCCACAAGCTTGTGGGGCAGCAGGGCATCGGTGGTTCCAAAGTCATCCAGCACTGGCAGGTGCCGGATGAGAAGAACACGGCGAAGCAGGCGCTCATTCGCGGCGATGTCGATGTCTTCACAATGGCACCGCACCTGCTCATCCCAGATGAGGGAATCACGAATTTCGTGAAACTTGGTTTGGAGCACAATGCGAACATGCGCTTCCTTTTGCAGGCTTCCTGGTATCCCTTTGACCTGCCTGCACCAGCACCCAGTCAGCCGGACCGGCGCATCAAGGACAATGCCCAGCGTGACAATGCGAAAATTGAGGATCTGCAAGCTGCCGTCGATGGCTGGCGCACGCAGCTCGAAGCGCAAGTCGCCGGACTCAACCAGCAACACGGCAAGCCATGCGTTTATATCGTTCCCGTGGGCGATGCGGTGGTGAAACTTCGCGCCATGGTGGTGGCAGGTAAGTTTCCTGGAATCACCAAGCAATCTGCGTTTTTCCGCGATCCCATTGGACATGGTCAGGGCCACATCATGGCGCTGGCGGCCTATTGCAACTTTGCCGCGATCTATCGAATCAGCCCTGTGGGACACAACGCTCCTGAGCGCAGCGTCAATGCGGAGCAGCATGCTATACTTCAAAAAATCGCATGGGATACGGTGTCGAAGTATCCACCGGCAGGAGTGACGTGATCATTGCACGAGTTCGAGCACGCCGAAGGAAGCGGGCACATGAAAGTCCGGGCGTTTTGTCTGCGGATTGACCCAAGGCATCCAGCCGGAGTGAACCGTGCCATCGGGTCGGTGATGAAACTCGGCGCGGTAGAGGCCGGCGATGAATTCAGATGAACCGGGTTTGAGCACCTTCAAAGCACGCAACGTATCGAGCGGCAGGCTGCCGGTGACGGTGTAGCGATTGGCCTCGATGTGGGCGGTGAGTTGCAGGCCGTCGGACTGCCAGTCCCAGTTCATTTCACGGTAGAAATTCGCCGCGTAGGCCAGCACGTCGCCACGAGGGGACATTTCGAGGCAGTAGTAGGGCTTCAGGCTCAGATCGGGGGCGAGGAAGATTTCGACGCGGTCGGAGACCAGCACGCGGTCTTTGGCGGTGGGGCCATCGGGCAGCACGAGATCGTCATCGATGCAGTCGAAGTGGAAATGGAGATGGGTTTCATCCCACAGGGCACGGAATTCGGTGAGTGGGGCGGTGCGTGCCTCCCATGGAAAGGTGAAGTCGGTCAAAGGCTCGGCCACAGACCAATCCAAGGGGGGGGCGGAAGTGTGGCGGACTGGGTAGCGTTTCATGAGACAGCTTTGGCAAGGCCAGGCGTCAATTCAACCGCAGGTGGATAGTTGTCATCAGGTGAGTGCGTTGCTGCTGGATGAAATGGATTTTGGTTTGCCTGCCCGCTCTGACTTTGATGGCGGATGATTTGACGGTGGAAGCCAGGCGGCTGCACCTCGGAAAGACGGGGCAGTTTGAGTGGGAGGCGTTCAAGGATCGCTCTGTCGATGCGGAGCGGCTGGAAAGGCGGTTTGAGGCGAAGGCGAATGCCACGGAGCAGACGCTGCGGCTGTGGCAGCGAGATGTGAAACTGACATGGCCGGTGCTGCTGAACGGGCGCAAGCTGGGCACGCTGGTGACGGCGGAAACGGCGATGGAGAGTCTGCTGACGATCCCGGCAGGGGCTTTGCTTGATGGGGAGAATATTCTGTCTATCGAAGCACCGCCGAGTCTGGACGACATCGAGGTGGGGCCGGTGTTCATTGCTGCGAAGCCGATGACGGAGGTGATGAATGGTTCGCAGGTGGATGTGACAGTGACGGATGGTGAAACGGGCAGTGGATTGCCGTGTCGGCTGACATTGACACGAATGGATGGAACCTTGCAGCCGCTGCGCGCGGAACCTGCGGGCGCGGTGGCGGTGCGGATTGGCGTGGTTTATACGCGGAATGGCAAGGCCATGCTGTCGCTGCCGCCGGGCGACTACATCCTGCATGTGGGACGAGGTTTTGAATGGAGTGTAGAACGTTCCATGATTTCGCTGCGTGAGGGCGATACAAAGCAGGTGGCGCTGAAACTAAAGCGAGAGGTTCCGACGGTGGGTTGGATCGCGGTAGACAGCCACATTCACACGCTGACTCACAGCGGGCATGGCGATGCGAAGATCGAGGAACGCATGCTGACGATTGCGGGGGAGGGGATCGAACTGGCGATAGCCACAGATCACAACCACCACACGGATTATGCTCCCAGCGCGGCGAGCATGGGCGTGGCGGAGCGCTTCACGCCGGTGATCGGCAACGAGGTGACGACTAAGCATGGGCACTTTAATGCGTTCCCGATTGAACCGGGAGCGCGCGTGGTGAATCACCAGCAGGAGGACTGGGCGAAGCTGCTGCCAGAGATCCGTGCGACGCCGGGAGTGAAGGTGATCACGCTGAATCATCCACGTGATCTGCACAGCGGTTTCATTCCGTTAGGCGGCATGCAGTTCAATCCGAAGACGGGCAGGCATCGGCAGGCTGACGCGCTGGACATTGATGCGATGGAGGTGATCACCTCGGCGGCAATGCAGTCGGACATTCATCTGCTGTATCGGGACTGGTTTGCTTTGTTGAATCGCGGACACCGCATCGCGGCGGTGGCGTCGAGCGACAGTCATGATGTGAACCGATTCATTCTGGGGCAGGGGCGCACGTATGTGGCTGCGAAAGATGCGGATCCGACGAACCTCGATCTCGACGAAGTCTGGCGCAGCTACAAGGAAGGGCGGCTGCTGGTGAGCCTGGGCCTGCTGACGACTTTGAAGGTGGATGACAAGTTCAGGGTCGGGGATCTGGCTACGGGCCTGAAGGACAGCATCAAGGTTGAGGCCGTTGTCTTTGGGCCGGCGTGGACGCAGGCGGATCGCATCGAACTGTTTGCGAACGGCATTCTGATTCGTGAGCAGAAGATCGAGGATGGCCATCGTGCGGGTGAAAAGGCGCGAATCGTCTGGCAGCTGCCGAAACCGGCGCATGATGTGCATCTGGTGGTGATCGCGACGGGGCCGGGTGTCACCGAGCCGTTCTGGGAGACTCCGCGCCCCTACCAGCCAAGCAGCAAGACCTTCGTGGCGCGTGTGGTGGGCTCCACGAATCCCGTCTGGCTTGATGCGGATGGTGACGGCCGTTTTGAGCCGGCGGTTGCCATCGCCCGGCGATTGATCCAGGAAAGCGGGGGAGATGGCGTGAAATTGCAGGATGCCTTGAAGCGTTGCGATGAGGCTGTGGCTGTACAGGTGGAGTCGCTGATGGTCAAAAGTGAACAATGATCTTGTCCAAATCCGCCTTTCATCTGACTTCTATACCATCATGAGTACTCCCAGCCCTTCCCCTGATCTCAAACGCCGCTCCTTCCTGGCCGCCGCTTTCTCCGGTGCGCTTGTCACCCCAGAAGTCATGAATGCGGCAGAGGTGGAGAAGGCCATCGCAGGGCAGTTTCATGAGCCTGCGCAGGATCTGCCGCTGGCGGAAGATGCGGATGTCATTGTCTGCGGTGCGGGACCGGCGGGAATTGCTGCGGCGATCACTGCGGCGCGAGCGGGTGCCAAGGTGCGGGTGTTTGAGTGGCGGGGCTGCCTCGGTGGCGTGTGGACGGCTGGTCTGCTGGGGTATCTGCTGGATTTCGACAAGCCCGGCTTCAACCAAGAACTGCTGAAGCGATTGGATGAACGCGACATTCGCCGTGGCACGAGCAAGGGAAGCGTGGTCTATGAGCCGGAGGGCATGAAACTGCTGCTGGAGGAAATGTTTGTGGAAGCAGGCATCAAGTTCCAGCTCCATACGCGGGTCTGTGCAGCATATCGCGAAGGGAAGAGGCTTACTACGATTGTGACTGAGTCGAAGTCAGGACGGCAGGCGTGGAAAGCTCCTGTGTTCATCGACACGACAGGCGATGGCGATCTCGGAGCATTGGCGGGCTGCGCTTTTGAGTATGGCGAGGCAGATTCGTGTCCCTGCCAGCCGATGTCACTCAATGCATTGCTGGTGTGCAAAGATGCTGCGGCACTGGCAGCCTTCATTCACAAGTCAGACCCGACGAAGGCCGATGGCCTTTCGAAAGACGCGTTCCTTGCTGAGATCAAACGCACCGATCATTTCCCCTCGTATGCGAAACCGACGCTCTGGCAGGTGCGGGACAATCTGCTGCTGGTGATGATGAACCACCAATACGGTGTGCCGTGTTTTGATGCGGCGAAGATCACCGAGGCCACTGTGCATGCGCGGGCGGAGATGAACAAGATCGTGAACGGCCTGCGCAAGCTCGGCGGACCATGGGAGGGGTTGCAAATCGCCGCGACGGCAGAGCAGATAGGTGTGCGCGACGGGCGGCGCATTGCGGGGCGCTACACGGTGAGCAAGGAGGATGTGATCGCAGGTGCGCGCTATGATGATGCTGTGGTGCGGCCCACCTTCAGTGTGGACATTCACGCGCTGAGCGCGGACATGAACAAGAAGTCGGCCTACAGCAATGCGGGCATCAAGGTGAAGCCGTATGACATTCCATTGCGGGCCTTGATAGCGAAAGACGTGGACGGCCTGATGATGGCCGGGCGCAACATCAGCGGTGATTTCATTGCGCATGCGAGCTATCGCGTGACAGGAAATTCCGTGGCGATGGGCGAAGCTGCTGGCGTGACTGCGGCGCTGGCTGCGACGACAAAGCGCCTGCCGCATGACATTCCTTGGAGCGAAGCCGAGGCCAAGCTGAAGGCGCTGGGGCAGCGGGTATAGTTATTTACCGGTGCGCTTGCGTTTCGCTTCCTGTTTGAGGAAGAGCGGTTCCAGAGTTTCGCGAATCCATGCGAAAGCGGGTTCCAGCCCTTCGCGCTGATAGATGACGCCGATGTCGGCCTCGACGGCGGTGGGGTTGCCGGTGCAGGAAAGGAACTGATTACAGGTGAAGCGCGTTTTCATCTCGGCATCCACCTTGCCCTGCTGCTTCAGGATGAGGCTGCGGACGTAGAGTTCGAGAACGGCATCGCCAATCCAGGCGTTTTCGCGCAGGCGCTGGGTGAGATCGAGGTCGGGTGTGGATGCCATGAGCGGGGCACCCAGAGCGAGCATTGAGCCAAGTTCAACCGGGGATCACTTGGTTTTGCTGGACTGCGCTGAACTGCTCAGCCCTTGGAAATACGCGCTGATCCAGGTGTGCTGCAGGCGGGTGGCCTTAACGGAAACTGAGTTCTGTTCTTTTTTGAAGGTCACGCTGGGCTGAGGTGCGTCTGCAACAGGCTTGGTTTCGTCACCCTCAATGACTGTGCTGATGTCTTTGAGGATGGTTTCGATGCTGGCTTGCGTTTTTGGCAGGGCATATTCCTTCGTGACGAGAGCGGAATCATCGGCGACACGGATGAACCACCTGTTCTGGTCAAGTGCGAGCACCAAACCGTTTGCGCGGCAAAGAGTCTCAAGGACCTCAAAAGGGCTGCTGTTGATACTGAATGTCATCAACTTCTGATTGATGGGACTGTCGTCCGGCAATGAAATGAAATTGATGCCGGCATCAGTGGCGAGAAAACGCAGCACATCGCCGAGGTTCGCCTTGGCGAAGTCATACTGTTGCGGACGTGCTTTGCGCAGTTCTGCGGCCTTTGCCTCGGCGGCACTTGTTGATGGCGGTGCAGCAGGGCTGGAAGCCTGATCTTTGGTGGCCGGAGCTTCTGCAGAAACGGGAGTGATGAAAAAGGACTGGGCGTCGGAGGTGAGCTTGTGATTTGCGAGCTCGGCAGAGTAACGGAGTGCTTCGACAACAGGAACGTTTTTGAGGGAGAGGGTGATTCGTGCCGATTCATCTCCGCCGGGTTTGACGATGATGTTGGCACCTTTTTTATCGGGATCGAGTTCGCGGCACTTGATGCGAATGAAGTCGATGCACTCGGTGAGTGTGGCATCGCGAAATTCGATGCTGGGGATGATGATTTTGGAGCCCGGGGCTGCATTGACAATCTCAGTGGGTTTGTCGAACGGGTCGAGCACAGGCGGTGCAGCCGCGGATTTCGCAAACACGGAGTCATCAGCAGGGACGATGAGAACGGCGTATGGCTGAATGATCATCTTGAGGCTGGCCAGTTCCGCGACATAGCGCAGAGCTTCACCCAGAGGCACGTCTTTGAGATCCATCGAGATGGCGGCCTTGGATGGTGGATTGCCTTGTCTGTAGATGATGCTTACTCCTGGTGCGGCAGGATCGGGGCTGATTTCACGGCTTTTGAGGCGGAGGTACTCGATGGCCTCCTCCACCGAGGCACCCTGAAACTGAACACTGGGGATGATGATCTCGTTGAGCTTGGTTTTGATGAAATCAGTCGATGCTGCTGCTTTTGTCTGAGCGGATGAGGTCATGTAACTCAGATCAAGTGCCCGGGATTTGGCGGCTTCTGCTTCAGTGCCGAAGTAGATGCCGCCGAATGGCTTGTGTGTGAGGGTGTCGTAGAAAGTAATGTGTGGCAGCCCTTGCGAGGGAGTGGGGAGATGCAGGACGAATCTGCCCCGGCCGCGGTTCACGACGACCTGCTGCCTTGCATCAAAAGCGGATGATTTGTCATTTGTGGTGGTGGAAGTGATGTTCAGGGCTGCGGTTGCTTCATCTGCGCTGCCGAGTTCATAATCCACCCCGACCGTGAGCATCTCGGCTGAGCGCGTCATGGAGGTAATGACCATGGAGTCGCGAGGACGGAAGGCGGATTTTCCGACGGCGAAGTCGCTGGGGGCGGCGGCCGGAAGACCGCCCATCTTTGGATCGATCACATGGGGGGTGATGATATAAAGTAAGGGGCGTTTGTTTTGAGGTTTGCCATCATGCCAACCGGCGATCACACAGGATTGTCCTGTCTTCATTTGTTGAGCGGCCTTGTAAACCCGGCTGCGGGCGTTTGCATAGTCGCCTTTGAACTCGGAGATCACCGCGCCTGTTGCTGGATCAAAGAGATCCGAGTCGGTGATATCAATGCCGAGGTTGATCGCTTCACCACTCACGGTGGGCGTGAACTTGCAGACGAGGCCGATTGGCACGTAGACAACTTTGCCATCCTTGTCTTTGCTGGGCTGGTTCACGATGCTTTTAATCACGACTTCCTTCTCGTTGGCTGTGACTATGCGTGGGTAGGAGGTGACATTGGTTCTGTCATTCCTCAGCAGTTCCCGCAGTTGAACGGCGAACTCGTCGGCGGACAACAGCGTCGGGAGAAAAGACTGTGTTTCCTCGGCTGTCAGCCTGCCGTCAAAATTCCAGTCGGTGGCTTTCTTGAATTCGACGATTTTCACTTCGATAGCGATAAGCGGCACATCCTCAGCGGGTTTGGGCTGCTGAGCACGAGTGACTCCGAAAAAGGTCATGAGCACGATGCACATGGTGATCAGTGCCTTGATGATAGGATGAGGCGCACGATGTTTGGCAATGGACTGAATGCGTGAGCGCAAGGCGGCGCCACGCTGGAAGATGCCGACAAAGCCGAGACTCAAGCCGCGAGGGGAGAAGGCGGTTTCGACTTTGAGGAGGGCATGGCCATAGGCGATGCGGTGGTCACGGGTGGCATCCTGAAGCACCTGGGCATCGCAGGCGGCTTCGCGGTCGGCACGGATTTTGAAGAACGCGATCCAAAGCAGGGGATTGAACCAATGCAGCGCCATCAGTACGCACATGAGGGCATTGAGGGGAAGATCGCCCCTCTTAAGATGCATGAGCTCGTGCTTGAGTACGAGGCGTGCCTCGGCAGGCGTGAACTCACGGTCGAACTCCGTGGGCAGCAGCAGCGTGGGGCGCAGGAGACCGGTGACGGCAGGGCTGCTGACACTGGAGGCGATCAAAACTCGCGGGACGTAGCGCAAGTGCATTTCGCTGGCGATTTGGGCGAGCGTTGCGAGAAGCTCGCCGCTGGCGGGATGGCGGGCTTTTTTGAAACGGCGCAGGGTGAGCATGAAGGAGATGCTGCCGAAGACGACCATGCCTGTGGAGATGCAGAGCCAGGTAAGAAGGAACACTTGCTGCCAGTGGATGGGTTCGGGCATAGGGGTGACCGACTCGAAAACAACCGGGGCCGGCTCCACCATCAGAGGAGAGATGGCGGCGGGTGTCGATGGTGCCGGCTGGAGTGGTGCCTGAAACACGTGCTCGATGCTCCAGCGGCTCTGCGGAAAGACCGGCATGAGCAGGACGACAAGCACAGGCAGCCAGAGGGCATAATGCATGCGGGCCGTGAGGTGCCGACGAAAAGCCGCCTGAACGAGCAACGCGGCCAGAGCAAGCAGCGACGCGCGAAGACTGGCTGCGAGCAGCCAGTCGAAGATTTGGGTGAGCGTGTTCATGGTGGGTTAGGAGTTGAGATTTTGGTCGAGCAGCTTTTTGAGCTCCTTCACCTCCTCAGCGGTGAGCTTGCTGTTCTGGGCGAAGTGGACGAGCAGGGGCTTGGCGGCGCCACCGAAGATGCGCTGCATGAAGGACTCGCTCTCGGCGCGCACGCAGGCCTCGCGTTTCACGGCGGGGAGGAAGGTGCGGGTGCCGCTGGCGTTTTCGGCGGTCTTCAGCGCGCCTTTTTCCACCAGGCGTGTGAGCAGGGTGCGGACGGTGTTTTCCGCCCAGTTCATGGTGGGGCGCAGTGCTTTGGTGACTTCAGAGGCGGTTTGCGGGGAATGCTCCCAAAGTGCCTCCATGACGGACCATTCGGATTCGGCGATGTCGGGTGCGTTTGGCATGATTTATTGGAATTAAAATCATTTCACTACATTTGTCGTGAAGTGGCAACTACAAATGTAGTGGTCTCGATGTTCGTATCCTAATCAAGGCTCGATTCCTGCTGCCTCGGCGGTTGACACCCTCCCCCCCCGGCGGTAATCCTGAATCCCTCAAAAATCCAAACTACCTCAAATAACATGGTCAAAATCGGCATCAATGGTTTCGGGCGCATCGGTCGCCTCGTGTTTCGCGCAATCTGTGACCAGGGTCTCCTGGGCAAGGAAATTGAAGTCGTCGCCGTGAACGACCTCGTGCCTGCGGACAATCTGGCCTACCTCGTCAAGTACGACTCCACCCAGGGCAAGGCCCGTGAGAACGTTTCCTCCAAGAAATCCAGCCCTGATCTGGCTGCAGACGACATCTTGGTGGTCGACGACCATGAGATCAAATGCCTCGCAGTGCGCGCAGGTCCTTCCGCACTCCCTTGGAAAGAACTTGGCGTGGACATCGTCATCGAGTCCACCGGTCTCTTCACCGAGCGCAGCAAGGCTCAGGGCCACATCGACGCCGGCGCTAAGCAGGTCATCATCTCTGCCCCTGGCAAGGATGAAGACATCACGATCGTCATGGGCGTGAACCATGAGAAGTATGATCCCGCCAATCATCACGTCGTTTCCAACGCAAGCTGCACGACGAACTGCCTGGCTCCCGTCGTTCACGTTCTTCTGAAAGAAGGATTCGGCGTCGCTGAAGGCCTCATGACCACCATCCACAGCTACACCGCCACGCAGAAGACTGTGGACGGCCCAAGCGCCAAGGATTGGAAAGGTGGCCGCAGCGCCGCCATCAACATCATTCCTTCCGGCACGGGTGCCGCCAAGGCCGTGGGTCTCGCCATTCCAGAAGTGAAGGGCAAGCTCACCGGGATGTCCTTCCGCGTGCCAACGCCGACGGTTTCCGTGGTCGATCTCACCGTGAAGACGGAGAAGGAAACCAGCTACAAGGAAATCTCCGCCGCCATGAAGAAGGCCAGCGAAACCTACCTCAAGGGCATCCTGAACTGGACCGCCGACGAAGTGGTGAGCACCGACTTCATGCACGACCAGCACAGCTCCATCTTTGACGCCGGTTCCGGTCTTGAGCTGAACAGCAAGTTCTTCAAGCTGGTGAGCTGGTACGACAACGAGTGGGGTTACTCCAACCGAGTCGTCGATCTCGTGAAATACATTGTGAGCAAAGGCCTGTAATCTAAACGAACACAGCAACCTTCAAAGCCTTCGACGGGCCGGCTCACGCGAGCCGGCCCGTTTTGTGTACCTGCTCATCTCCCAACTTTCCATGAATCTCATTTTCTCTTTCCAACCATGTCTCTTTTATCTCAACTGCACCTCCTGCCCAGGCCCTTCTGGGTTCTCGTAGGCGCGACTTTCGTCAACCGGTTCGGCGTTTTCGTCGTGCCGTTCCTGGCGCTTTTCATCACACGGAACGGCAACACGGCCACGCAGGCTGGTTACGCCGTGGCTGCGTATTCGTTAGGAGGCTTTATTGCCGCCGGGATCGGTGGATGGATGGCGGACCGTCTGGGCCGGAATGTCACCATGGCTGTCTCAGCGCTCGCGGGAGCAGTTTGCATGATCGCCATGTCGCAGGCGGTGGATTGGCGGGCGCTCGCTGCGCTGGCCTTCATCACGGGGGCCATCAATGAAGCGGGGAGTCCGGCGAGTGCGGCGCTGGTACAGGACATTGTGCCGCCAGAGCATCGCGTCATTGCCTATGCGGTGCAGAGATTTGCCGTGAATCTGGCGTGGTCCCTTGGACCCGCGACGGCCGGATTCCTGGCGGAATATTCTTTCTTCTGGCTGTTCGTGGTGGATGCCGCTTCCTCGGCCTTTTTTGGCATTGTCGCGTGGCTGTTTTTGCCGCGTGGCAGACGCACCGCGCGTGAGCATGCGGGCTGGGGACATGCGTGGCAATCGATCCGTGCCAATCACGCATTCCTGGCCTTGTTTGGCGCCTGCATCTGCACGGCGTGGATCTTCCGGCAGACGAACACCACCTTTCCGCTGCACTTTGAGCGCAATGGCCTGCCGCTGCATTGGTGCGGTCTCGTGCTGGCTTTGAATGGCGTGATGATCTGCCTCTTTGAGGTTCCGCTGGCGGCTGGATTGCGGTTGTGGCCGGTCAAGCAGGTGCTCGCGCTCGGCTACATTCTGATGGGGGCCAGCTTCCTCACCTTCCTGATCAGCGGATCGCTCACCGCCTTTGTACTCATGATGGTGGTTTTCACGATAGGTGAGATGTCCGCGTTTTCACGGCAGCAGGCCTATTCGGCGAGCCTCTCTCCAGACGACATGCGCGGGCGTTACGTCGGCTTTCTCAGTCTGGCCTGGTGCGCGGGAAATACTGCCAGCTCCGCGCTCGGCATGCCGCTCTACGATCATCATCCCACTGTGCTGTGGGTGATGAACGCCGTGCTTGGCATTGTGGCGGCGCTCCTCATTCTCTACACTCGTAAAACCCAGCTGCATGAATCCTGAAAAATCATCCGCCAATGCAGTGCTGAGTGCTGTGATCGCCTTTGGCCTGTGGGGCGTGCTGCCGGTGTATTGGAAACAGATCGGCCATCTCGGCAGCGGCGTGGCTCTGGCGCAGCGTGTGGTCTGGACCTTGGCCACCGTACTGCCCCTGCTGATGCTGCGCGGCGAGTGGTCCGGCTTTCTGCGCTCCATGCGGGACCTGCGCCTGCTCAAAGCGCATGCCTGGTCCGCCTTTTTGCTGGCCATCAACTGGGGTGTCTTTGTCTGGGCGGCGCAGCATGGGCGCATCATTGACTGCAGCCTCGGCTACTTCATCAATCCGCTGCTGAATGTGCTCATCGGCAGCCGGCTGCTGGGTGAGCGGCTGTCGCGATTGCAAAAATTCAGCATCGCCTCCGCAGCTTTTGGGGTGTTGACGCAGCTCATCTTGCTGGGGAGATTTCCGTGGATCGGCCTCCTGCTGGCTGGGAGCTTTGCACTCTATGGTCTCGCGCGGCGGCGCTCACCGCTCGGCTCGCTGCCGGGGCTGGCTGTGGAAACCGTGGTTGGCATCCCAGTGGCGGTGATCTACCTGATCTGGACGCAGCAGAGCGGCATGTCCATCTGGGGCACGGCTTCAGCGCATGACCTGCTGCTCATTGTGGGTCTCGGCATCATCACCACGATTCCGCTGCTGGGTTTCGCTCATGGTGCGCGGCAGCTGCCGTTCGCCCTGCTTGGCGTGCTGCAGTTCCTCGCGCCCACCGGCCAGTTCATGGTTGGGGCTTTTGTGTATCACGAGCCGGTCAGCACCGCTTCCTTGGTGTCGTTTGGCCTGATCTGGCTCGGCGTACTGTTGTTTTGCAGTGACCTGTGGCTGCGCAAGCCCTCCCGGGCCTGAGCAACTCAGGGTCTGTCCGCAATCGACAGCTAGATGATCTTCGCGCACAGGTCGGGGAACTCAATGCCCACGGCCTTCGCGGCTTTGGGCAGCAGGCTGCTGCTGGTCATGCCGGGGATCGTGTTCACTTCGAGCACGAAGGGAGCCTGATCGCTGTCACGCAGCATGACATCCACACGTCCATAGACTTCGGTGCTGCAGGAGCGGAAGGCTTTCAGCGCAGCGTCCTGCACGGCCTTGGTCACCTCGGGGCTGAGATTGGCGGGGCAGTTGTAATTCGTTTTGCCGGTGCCGCCCATCCATGGGTACTTGTTGTTGATGTCGTAGAAGCCTTCGACGGGTTCGATGTGAATGATCGGCAGCACCTGATCGCCGAGAATGCCGACTGTCAGCTCCTTGCCGGCCACGTAATCCTCAATCAGTGTGTCGTTTCCAAACTTCTTCGCGTCTTCAATGGCGGCATCCAGTTCAGCCTGCGTGTGGCAAATATGCACACCGACACTGGAACCTTCACGCGGTGGTTTGACGACGAGTGGCAGGGAGATCGCCAGCGGCTGGCTGCCATCCAGGGGATAGGTCTGCGAGAGCGGAGTCGGCACACCGGCGGCGATGAAGCGCTCCTTGCTCAACAGCTTGTCGAAGGCGATGCGGCTGCTGGTCACGCCCGCACCGGTGTAGCGGATGCCGCGCTGTTCCAGGATGGCCTGGATCTGGCCGTCCTCGCCAAAGGTGCCGTGGATCAGATTCATGGCGATGAACACATCCCCGGGAACTTCGAAATCCGGGCCGGTGACATCCACTTCGACCACGATGGCGCCTTTGCTGCTCAGCGCTTCGGCCACGCTTTCGGCGGTTTTGAGCGAAACTTTGCGTTCTGAGCCGGGGCCGCCCATCAGGAGGGCGATTTTCTTGTTCGTCAGGTCGATCATGGTGCGAAGATATGGAATGCGGAGGCCGGATTGGCAAAAGGAATCCTGGCAATGTCCGTGCCATCAGCCACGTCTTTCCCTGTCACCATGAATTCCGGCTTCTTTTTCGCCTTGCTCCTCACGGGTTCCGCCCTGGCGGCGGATTTTAATCTTCTGATCACAAACGCCCAGATTGCGGATGGGAGCGGCGGTCCGCTGGTGCATGGCAGCATTGCGGTGAAGGGCGGGCGCATTGTGGCGGTTGGCCAGGTCGAAGGCTCGGCAGATACGGTCATTGATGCCGGCGGCAAAGTGGCCGCGCCGGGCTTCATCGATGTCCACACCCACTCGGAGGACATCTGCCTCATCCCGGCGGCGGAGAATTTTCTGCGCATGGGAGTGACGACCATCATCACCGGCAACTGCGGTCATTCGCGCACCGATGTGGCGAAGTTTTTTCAGGAGATCGAGGAATCGAAAGTCGCTCTGAATGTGGCCACGCTGATCGGCCACGGTTCCGTGCGTGAGCAGGGCATGGGCGGCAGTTTCATCCGAGCGCCGAATGAGGAACAACTCGCCACGATGAAAGAACTGGTCGATCAGGCGATGAAGGATGGAGCGGTCGGATTGAGCACGGGGCTGATCTATGTGCCTGGCTCGTTTGCGAAGACGGATGAACTGGTTGCGCTGGCGAAGGTTGCTGCAGCCCATGACGGCATCTATGTCAGCCACATGCGTTATGAAACCGTGCGCATTTTTGAGGCGCTTGATGAGATCATCCGCATAGCCAGCGAGGCGAAGATTCGCGCTGAAGTCTCACACATCAAGCTCTCAGGTCCCACTGCCTGGGGCAAGGCCCGTGAAGTGATCGCCGTGCTCGATAAGGCACGTGCCGACGGATTGAAGATCACGCAAGATCAGTACGCCTACACGGCCTCCAGCACTGGGCTGCGCCAGACTTTGCCAGACAGCGCTCTCGAAGGCGAGCAGGCAGACTTCGTCGCACGGCTAGCTGATCCGCAGAAGAAAGCCTCGATCATCGCCAGCATGGCCAAGATGCGTGACCGACAGGGGCGCAAAGATTACGGCTATGCAGTGATCGCGCGTTGCAAGGCTGATCCGTCGCTCAATGGCAAAACCATTCCTGAGGCGGCGAAAATGCGGCGCGGAGCAGACAAGCTTGACGATCAAATCGAAGTCATCCTTGAGATCGAAGCGCAGGGAGGCGCCAGCGCCATTTTCCACGGCATGAACGAGGACGATCTGCAGACCTTCCTGAATCACCCGCTCACCATGGTCGCTAGCGATGGCGGCCCGCGCCGTCTGGGTGAGGATGTGCCGCACCCGCGCAGCTACGGCAACAACGCACGAGTGCTGGGTCGCTACGTGCGCGAATTGAAAATGCTCACTTTGACAGAAGCGGTGCGCCGCATGACCTCACTGCCTGCGCAGATTTTTCATCTCAAAGATCGTGGCATGATCCAAGTGGGTGCGCATGCCGACATCGTGATCTTTGATCCTGCCAAAGTCACGGATCCCTCCACCTTCAGCGACCCGCATCACTACGCGGAAGGATTTGATCATGTGATTGTAAATGGTGGTGTCACGATCCTGGATGGCAAACTCACGGAGGTGCGGAGTGGTGGCCCTTTGCGAATGGGCAAGTAATTTACGGCTTGTCCGTCTCAGCGCCCAGATGCCCGTTGCGGAAGAGCCAAGAGGCGGACTGGTAGAGCGAGATCGTGTCATCCAACCGTGACTGCAATGCTCCTGATTTGTCAGGCGTGATGGTGCCCGCTTTGAGATCGATCTTGCCAAGTGTGGATTCCTGCTTGGGCTTCAGCATGGCAAAGTCACCCTGAGTGATGTAGGCAATTTTTTGGTAGTTTGAGACATAGATGCGCTCCTTGTCTGGCGTGTAGCCGGGAGAGAAGACATCCTGGCCAAAGTTTCGCGTGGTGTAACTCCAGTTCATCATTCCAAAGAGAGTTGGAACCATGTCGATCTGGCTGCACAGGCGGTCGTAGGAGCGGGGTTGGATGAGCTGAGGGTTCCAAATGATGCAGGGGATGTGATACTTGGTGACATCCAGCTCCACCTTGCCTGCGCTGCCGTGGCAGTGATCTGCCACGACGACAAAGATCGTGTTGGCGAACCACGGCTTTGATTTCGCCTTTTCCAGAAAGTCGCCGATGCACCAGTCGGTGTATTTTACGGCGGCATCACGGGAGCCCTGGGGCATGTCGATGCGGTTCTCCGGGAAGGTGAAGGGGCGGTGGTTGGACACCGTCATGACATGCATGAAGAAAGGTTTGCTCGCCGCATGGTTCGTGTCCGCCTCCTGCAGGGCCCAGCGGAAGAGATCCTCGTCCGCCACACCCCAGGCGTTTTGGAAGGTGATCTCTTTTTTGGGTTTGGTGCCGCGATCGATCACCCGGTAGTTGTTGCGGGAAAAGTAAGTGCGCATGTTGTCAAACATCGCCTCGCCGCCGTAGAGGTAGCTGACGTCGTAACCACGGCTGCGGCAGACGGAGCCTGAGGTGAAGAGATTCGTGTTCATCGGCCGCCAGACGATGGACTGGCCCGGCGTGGGCGGCACGCTGAGAGTCAGTGCCTCCAGACCACGCACGGTGCGGGTACCCGTGGCAAATAGGTTGGTGAAGAGGATGCCTTCATCTGCGAGCCGGTCGAGATTCGGCGTGAGATAGGAGCGCATCTTGAAGTTCACCTTGAAGTGGCTCATGAAGGCGGCGCTCAGGCTTTCCACGGAAACAAAGACTATGTTGTGCCGCTTTTCCGGGCCCTCGTGCTTGATGACACGGCGCAGATCGCGTGGATCAGCGCTCGCGCCTGGTGTGTCGGAAAGAGTGAGCAATTCCTTGGCTCGGGCAAGCGCTTTGTCAGTGTCCTGCTTGAGGTAGAAGCGCTCGTAATCAATCTCGCTCTCCCAGAACGCGGCGCAGAAAGCATACGGGCCGTCCTTGGCCAGTTCACGATTGAACTCGTTGCTGAAGCGAGGGAGCTGCGACTGCGAGAAAAGATAGGAGATGCCCACCACCACGATGGCGATGCCGAGCACGGGCAGGACGCGCAATTTCCACTCGTTGTCTCCTGCGCATACCCAGCGAACCGCCCCAATCTTCCACATTACCAAGACGACAGCAGAGCCGGCGAGCACCAGTCCGGCGTAGATCAGCGGCATCGGGTAAGACTGCTGGATATTGTCGATCACCTCTTGGGTGAAGACGAGGTAATCCACCGCGATGAAATTGAAGCGCACCTGAAACTCATCCCAGAAGAACCACTCCGCCACGCCGATGAAAATGAACACCACGGCATAAAGCAGCAGGAGAAAGGACACCACCCAAGGAGCGGCTCTGCTGCGCCAAAGCGCAGGTGGCAGCAGCAGAGTGAGCAAAAACCATGGCACCACCGCATACCCTGCGGCCAGCAGATCATACCAAAGGCCAAAGCCGAACGAGCCGAGCAATGAAAGATTCCACGCAATGTCATGCCGCCCTTGAATCATAAGCGCGACACGGATGAGCAGCGCGATCAGCAGAAACATGGCGGTGATCAACATGGCGCTACGGGCGATGCTTGAACGTGGTATCATAAGATCGAGCGATTGCAGGTCGGAAGTCGTTGTTGGAGGCGAAAGCAACCTGATGGGTGCAATCGGCGCAAGCTAACGAACGAGCGATGAATCTTATCGCAAGATAAAAAAGTGCGGTTGTCTGGTTGGGAGTCAAAGTCCCGCACGCTCGATAAAAACAAAGCGGCGTCTGGATCACAGACGCCGCCCGTGTGGATGCTACGCTCCAGCTTAGTGGGTCGAGCAATGATGCAGTGTGCCGCCGCAGGTCTTGCAGGTGTGTGTGGGCAGCTCGCCCTTCTTGCCCCAGGCGACGAGCTTGGTCTCGCAATCCGGGCAGCTCATGTGGCTGGAGGAGTGGAGGGTGACGATGCCTTTGTCACCAGGAGCTGAGGTGACTGAAGGGGATTTGAACGTGACGGTGTGGCACTTGCTGCAGGTCACCGCGCTGGTAGGGCAGCAACTGGCGTGCTTGGCAGCAGTGGCCTGACAGGACACAAGTGCCAAAGCGCTTATGGCCATGATTCCTGTGATGATGGATTTGATGAGTTTCGTTTTCATGATGTGGTTGTCTTGAGTGTTGAAGAAGCATCTGCTTCAACCAGACAAACCCCGGTGCTTCGGCAAACCCTTGAGGACCACAAGGCACGCACACTGCATGACAAGGCTGAGTCACTCCGCCTGCGAACCGCCGAGCGCGGCGCGCAAAATCTGGCGCGCGCGATAGATGCGTGTTTCCACGGCTTTGGACGTGCAGCCCACGGCGGTTGCGATCTCGGCATAGCTCATATCTTGATAAGTAAAGAGCAGCATGGCCTCGCGCAGATCATCAGGCAGGGCGGCCAGAGCGGCTTCCACGCGCTGCATTTGTTCACTGTGTTCCATCTGCTCATCCGGGCCGGGCTGGGTCTCCACGCTCTCAGGCACATGATCGTCTTCGTTGTCGATGGAAACCGTGGGATGTCTCTGCTTCCAGCGGGCATGATTGCGCGCGAGATTGGCGGCAATGCGGAAGAGGTAGGTCGGAAACGGCGCGGAGGGGTGATAGCGCGCGCGGCTTTGATACAGCTTCACAAAAGTTTCCTGCGTGAGGTCAGTGGCCGAGGCAGCATTGCCGGTCATCCGCAGGAGAAAGGCAGCCACCTTGTCCTTCCAGCGTTCCATCAGGCTGTTCAGCGCCAGATCATCACCCGCGGCGAGTCGCTGCATGGCGGCAATGTCGGCGTCGGGAGGCGTGTCGGACATGCGTGTGGGTTAGTGGGAAACATGAGCTGTGCCCAGCACATGGGGCAGCACAGTTTTCAGATACATGTCCGCCTGCTCCGGCGCCATGCAGGCGGCGGTCTCATAGACATGCTTCAGCATCGCCTGCTGGCATTCCTGAGTGAGATCCGCGCGCTCGCGCATGAGCTTCACGACATCGCCTGTCAACGTCCGGTTGTGCATGGAGGCTTCCAGCAGTGATTGGTCAGAATGATGCACACGCATGCACAACTCCGCACATATCGGCTGATAGGCCAGATGCAGTGCCTGCACCTTTTCAAATTGCGGGTCGGTGAGATGCAGCGAGACGCGCAGCCACTGGAGTTCTGGCAGCAGGCTGCCGTTTTCGACGGGCATCTGTGTCGTCTGAGTACAGTCGCATGGCCTCACCATCCGCTGCGAGCCAAAGAACATGCCAACTCCGAGGATGACGGCAACGATGAGGATGATCAGTCCGCGCTTCATGGCGATACCGCGTGGTCCATTTGCAGGAAGGGATTGATTGATTCCACATAGGCCAGCTCACCTTTAACCGGCAAAGAGTCTTGTTGTTGGATCAAGCCAAAGCCGCCCCCTAGCAGCATGCAGATGGCGATGGTGGCAAAAGCAGGCACAGGCCGTGCGAGTGTGCCCAGCAATGCCTGCCAGAGCTGAGCCAGTGCCGTGCGGAGTGAGGTTGCCTCGGCAGCCTCAATGCGTGCCCAGACCTCCCGCGTGAAGGATGAAGGAAGTGAGACCGGCGCGGGAGATTCGCGCAGGAGCTGATGAAGCTGGTCGTCGTTCATGGAATCAAGGGTGTTACCATGACTAACACCCAGGTCCGCCCAAACCCTTGCGGAAAGTGTGCAAATTTTGTGGCGGATTGCGCCTGCTGAGATTTACCGAGGGTTTCGGTCCGATGTGGTGTTTGTCGGTTTGAATGCACACCCGTTTTACCATCCTCACCTGCCTCAGTTTGCTGACTGGAGCACTGCCGTCTGCCATGGCGGCCACGGTGGAGTATGATCTGGAGATCGCGGAGCAGGTGCTGTCTCCTGCCGGCAAAGCTGTCAAGGCGCTGACAATCAACGGCACCATGCCCGGACCCACGCTTAGATTTCGTGAAGGCGACACGGCGATCATTCATGTGCACAACCGGCTGAAGCATGAAGAAACCTCCACCCACTGGCACGGCCTGCTGCTGCCTAATGAGCAGGATGGCGTGCCCTATGTGACCACGCCACCGATCAAGGCCGGGCAGACGCACACCTTCACCTTCCCACTGCGGCATGCGGGCACTTACTGGTTCCATTCGCACACCGGGCTACAGGAGCAGCGGGGCTTGTTTGGCAGTATTGTGGTTTTGCCACGTGGCGGTGAAGTCGAGCATGCGGATGTGGACCAGGTGATGGTGCTGTCAGACTGGACGAACGAGAACCCGCACGAGGTGTTGCGCAGCCTCAAGCGTGGCACGAACTGGTATCCGGTGAAAAAAGGCACGGCGCAGAGCATCACGGGAGCCATGCAAAAGGGCATGTTGAAGGAGTATCTTGCGCGCGAGCGCTCCCGCATGCCACCCATGGACATCTCGGATGTGGCCTATGATGCTTTTCTCATCAACGGCGTGCGCCAATTCGACATACCAGCCAAGGCGGGGCAAACCGTGCGCCTGCGCTTCATCAATGCCGGGGCTGCCACGTATTTTTATCTGGAGTCAGCGACGGGGCCTCTGACCATCGTCGCGGCAGACGGCACTTCTGTGCAGCCCGTGAAAGTGCAGCGATTGCTCATGGGCATTGCCGAAACATACGACGTGCTTCTCACCGTCCCGGCGAGCGGTCGCTGGGAGCTCCGCGCCACGGCGCAGGATGGGTCCGGTAGCAGCAGCGCTTTTGTTGGCAGCGGTGCTGAACATCCCGCCCCAGCGGTGCCTAAACCCAATCTCTACAGCATGGATGACATGCTCATGGCAGCGCTGGATGACATGGATGCCGACAGCACGGCACCGCAGCCGCCGCGACCCATGGCTCCTTACCGCCAACTACGTGCGGTGAAGCCCACCACGCTGCCTGTCGGCCTGCCGGTGCGCGAGCTGACACTGCGCCTCACCGGAGACATGCAGCGCTACATATGGTCCTTCAACGGCAAGACCATTGATGAGGAGGGCGTTATCCCCGTGAAACGCGGTGAAATCCTCCGCATGGAACTTGTGAACGACACGATGATGCACCACCCCATTCATCTGCACGGGCATTTCTTCCGACTGCTCAATGGTCAGGGCGCCTGGTCGCCGCTGAAGCACACCGTGGATGTGCCACCCATGGGCCGCCGCACCATCGAATTTGAGGCCAATGAACAGGGCGACTGGATGTTCCACTGCCACATTCTTTATCACATGATGGAGGGCATGGCCCGCATCGTCAGTTATCAGAAGGAAACGCCGAAGCTGGGAGCTCCAGCCCATCTAATGCCGCACATGCCAGCCATGGGAGAGCACGCCATGCCCATGCTCTACTCTTTTGCGGACTTCAATGTGCTCTCCCAGCTCTCCGACGGCACCGCCACGTTGATGAGCGGCCGTAATGCTTTGCGCGTGCCATGGGAGATCGGCCTCAATCATGCGCAGCGCAAAACCGAATACGAAATCGACCTCCTCTACGAGCGCTACATCAATCCCAACTTCGGCGTCTTCACCGGTGCGCGTCTGACCAACATCTCCGGCACCGAGAACCGTGCGCTCGCCGGCTTCTGGTATCGGCTGCCCTATCTTTTCGTGCTGACGGCCAATATGGGCAGCACCGGTGATTTCCGGTTCAACATCGGCAGAATCTTTCAGATCACCCCGCGCTTCAGCGTCAATGCTCGTGCTCAGTATGACACGCAGCAGATATGGGAACTCGCCTTTGGCGCGGAGTACATGCTCACTAAGCGTCTGTCCCTTTCCACCGCCTACCACACTGATTATGGTTTCGGTGCCGGTCTTGGCTTCCGGTTTTAAGACAACCCATAAAAAATCGCCCCCATGAAAACCAAACTCACCATCATTCTGCTGCTCAGCTCCTTCGGCCTTCAGGCCGCCCCTGGAACAAAGTCCTACCCGCATAAAACTTGCCTCGTCAGCGGCAACACACTCGGCTCCATGGGCGATCCTGTGACGAAGGTTTACAACGACCAGGAGATCAAATTCTGCTGCAAACCCTGCGTGAAAAAGTTTGAAGCCAATCAGGCCAAATATCTGGCCAAACTTTCCCGTTAATCCATCCGTACCACATCACCATGAAAGCCATCCTCGGTCTCCTCCTCGTCACCGCTGTTTGCAGCGTCACTTTCCTGCACGCCGCCCCTGAAGGCATCCCTGCCACCTACCCGCTCAAGACCTGCGCCGTCTCTGGCGAAGCTTTCGGCGGTGAGATGGGCAAGCCGGTCAAAGTCACCCACGAAGGCACGGACGTGTATCTCTGCTGCAAATCCTGCCTCAAGGATTTCAAGGCGGATCCCGCCAAGTATGTGAAAATGGTCAAGGATGCCACCGCGAAGAAGTAATCAGCAGTATCTCAGTCCAGTCTTTGGCTCACCCATTCGCCGATGCCGCGTGCGTCCTGATCGGTCACGCTGGCATCGCTCTGGCATTCCTCGGCGCTGAATTCACTGCGTGTCGCGATGCGTCCGCCTTTCCAGACGTGAACGCCGGACGGGTAGGGGCCGACTTTGCGCGGGTCGCTCCAGGTGTGGATGCCCAGCGTCTGCGGATTGACCGCTGCGGCGATGTGCATGGGGCCGCTGTCCACGCTGATGCAGAACTTTGCCTGACGCATGAGCCAGATCAACTCGGGCAGGGAGGTGCGGTTGCTCCAGTCTTGGATGTGGCTGCCGGTGGGGCGTGTTGAGTCAGCCGTCATTCCGACGAGGAAGACCGGATGCGGGGCCAGCGCAGCACAAAGCGCCTGCAAAGCGGAATTGGAGAGAGATTTGCCCTCTCCACGTGACCAGGGATGCACGGCGGTGAAATTCGGCAGCGAGTCGGGCCAGCCGGAGGGAGCGGTGCCGGGTGTGAGCTCAAAGGCAATGTCTTCTGGCTCGATGCGGACTCCCAAAGCGCGAGGCAGTTCGAGATAGCGGTCCACCGCATGGGCTCCGGCATTTACTGGCACGGTGTGGTTGTAAAAGAAGCGAGAGCCTTCACGGGCATTCGAAAGGCCGATGACGGTTTGCGATCCACGCCAGCTGCTGACGAGTCCGCTGCGTAAAAGGCCCTGGAAATCGAGCACGATCTCGGGCTCCTCACGTGGCAGCGTCATCCAGGTGCGCCGCCAGTTCCAGAAGCGCGTCAGACCGGCGAGACCGCGAAAGGTTTTGCGCGGGAAGGGGATCACTTCGTCGAGCAGCGGGCAGCCCTGCAGGATCGGCGTCCATTCCGTATTGGCGAGCCAGCGGATTTTCAGCTGCGGATGCGCATCGCGCAGCGCTTTCACCGCGGGCAGCGTGTGGACGATGTCGCCCAAGGAACTGGGTTTGACGATGAGCGCGGAGTGGAAATCACGCATGCTGGGAAGCTGGCGCTTGGCGGCGCTCATTTGCCCAAGGCAAGACGGTCGGCCAGCAGAGAGGGAAGCCCGGCGGCGCGGATTTTACCCTGCGCGGTTTCGATGTCGTATTCCAGCCGGCGGATCGAAATCGTCTGCGCCTGCACATCATAGATGGCGTAGGCGGCACGCCAGTCGCCGTCACGGGGCTGGCCGACACTGCCGACGTTGACGAAGTATTTCACGCCGCGTTGCAGCTGCACATCGGTGCCACGGGCGGCACGCACGGCGTCGTCTTTTTCAAAGATGCGCGGCACATGTGTGTGGCCGTAAAAGCACACTTGGGTGAACTGGTAGCTGAAGCTGGCCATCGCATCAAAGCGGTTGGTCACATAGCCCCAGTTGCCGGGAGAATCGAGCGTAGCGTGGACGATGGTGAAATCGCGCACCTGGCGCACAAGCTTCAAATCCCTCAGCCACTGGCGCTGCTCTTCGCTGAGCTGTTCACGCGTCCACAGCAGGGCGTTCTGGGCCAGAGGGTTCAATTCTTCGAGGGAGCTCTCGCTGGCGGCCCCTTCATCGTGATTGCCGCGTACCACCGGGCAGCCCAGATCCCGCACTGTCTGCAGGCATTCCACCGGGTTGGCTGCGTAGCCGACGATGTCGCCGAGGCAGACGTAATTGGCACAACCCTGTTCCTGAGCGTCCCACAGAACGGTCTGCAGGGCTTCAAGATTGGCGTGGATGTCTCCGAAAATGGCGAATTTCATCGTCTAAGGTTGGCGTCGATTACTGCACCTTCGGGACATGCGCAGGGAAATCAAGCATTTCAGTATCAGAAACCTACCGTGAGGAACGGACCTGGTGTCCTCCCCCCTGGCTGAAAAAGCAAACGGGGCGGATCACCCGATCCGCCCCGTCGCTTGATAGAGTCCAACAGCCAGAAGGAACCACTATTTGAAAGTTTTGACTGAACCGTCTCCGGTTCGTTGTCTGATGGTAGTCTCCCACAGATCGAAAACGATGCGTCAGGCGCTCGTAAATGAGTTGTAAGGAGGATGTGAGAACACCTTGGGGGTGCTGTTATTTCACATCCGCCAGTCTTTCGTAATAGCGAAATTCCAAGCCTTCCGACTGGCCCACGATTTCCTTGAGTTGGAAGAGATGTTCGAAGGGGGGCAGGAGTACATCGCCCTCGTATGGAGCGGTGATCCAGGTCAGATAGAGTCCGTCACACTTAGGCAGGAGTTCCTCGAACACGCGTGCACCGCCGATGACAAAGACGGTTTCGGCTTCACCGCACACCTGCGGCAGTTCGGCGGCGCTCCGAATGACGGTGAGCCCTTCGCGTGGCGCCATCGTGTTGCTTAAAACAATGTTTTGGCGTCCTGGCAGCGGCCTGCCGATGGAGTCAAACGTCGCACGCCCCATGAGAATGGGGTGGCCAAGCGTGGTACGCTTGAAGAACTTCAAATCCTCCGGGAAATGCCACGGCAGCTTGCCCTCGCGTCCGATGACGCGGTTGCTCGACATGGCGACAATGGCGATGAGGCGCGGCATGGCCGGAAGTTACCAGAGATCGACTGGCTGATTCGGTTCTGGGCGGATGATTTCAGTCTCAGGGATGCTTTCGTTGAAGCGGCGGATGAACCACATCTGCGCGGGCTCTTCGCCGTGGACTAGCAGGAGCTTCTTGGGCTTCACTTTCTCGATGTATTCGGCGATCTGCTCACGGGAAGCGTGGGCGCTGAGGTCAAAGCTCGCGATGCGGGCGTTCAACGCCACGGCAGGCATGTCCTTGGCGAGTTTGATCATCGTGCCGGGGGTGGCATTGCGGATCTTGTAGCCGGGGGAATCGGGGTCGGTGTAGCCGACGAAGCAGACGGTGTTGCGCGGGTTATCGAGGAACTTTTGCGCGAAGGTGTTGGAGACGGTGTGCTCCGTCATCATGCCGCTGGAGAGCGCGTAGAGGGAGCGCGGGCTGGAAACGATTTCCTGCCGTTTCTTGCTCTTGCGCGGCACAAGCATCTTCATGTCGTCCAGCAGGCGGAAGCCTGGATAGCTGCGGCGGCTGCGGGAGGCGTAGTGATCGTAGAGCACGGTGATCTTGGTGCTCAGACCGCCGATGTAGAGCGGCATCTCAGGGATGAGGCCTTCTTGGTGCAGTTCGTGCAGCATCAGCATGACCTCCTGCGTCTTGCCCAAGGCAAACACGGGGATCATTACGGCGCCACCGGCTTCATGCGTTTCGCGGATCACTCCTGCGAGACGTTCTTTTTCGCCTTTGCGGGAAAAGCCTTCGGGGCGTGCATAATCGCCACGCGTCGTCTCGGCGATCATAACGTCGATGCCGCTGGTAGGGAAGTCGGCGGCGCGGCAGATCGTCTGCGCCTCGAAATTCACGTCACCAGTGTAGAAGAGTGTGTTGCTGCCTTCACGGACCAGTACGCCCGTGGAACCGAGGATGTGACCGGCGTCGAACATCGTCGCCTCAAGGTTGGTGTCCGGAATCTCAAACGGGCGGTCGATGTCGCGGTAGATCCACTGGGCGCGGATGTCATCCAGTTCACGGTGGGTGAAGAGGGGATACTCCGTGATGCTTTCCTCCTCGCGCTGCTTCGTCATCACGTTGACGGAGTTGTGCAGCATCGCTGACGCCAGTTCGCCGGTGATTTCGGTCATCAGGACCGGGGTGTTCGGCTGTTTGCGCTGCAACACAGGCATGGAGCCAATATGATCGTGATGAGCATGCGTGATGATCGCGGCGCTGACGGACTTGTGCGGCAGAGGGCTGAAATCCGGCAAGGCTTCGTAGCCTGCGCGTTTCGGGTGCATGCCGGCATCCAGCACGACGCGAGAATCTCCGGCTTCAAGGAGGTAGGAATTGGCGCCGATCTCACGCCGGCGGGTCAGGTTGCGAAAACGCATGCTATATTTTTTTGGGGGAGGGGAGGGCGACACTAGGGGCTTGCCAGTGTTCCACAAGGGCTAATTGAGGGGGCTGCCCCCATATGACGGCATGGCATGCGCCAGCTATCTTGTTGCCGTCCTGCGTTCTTGTTTCAACTTTGGGCATGATGCGCACCCACCTGAAACGACGGCTGCTGAAATCTGGGATTCTGGTTTGCCTGTGTCTGGCTGCGGGTGCGCTCCAATCCGCAGACCGCGTCTGGAAGGATGCCAGCAGCCAGAATGAAATCCGGGCTGAACTGGTCCGTCGCACGGGTGACAATATTCTGCTCAGACGTGAAGACGGGGTCGTCATCACCGTGCCGCTGAAGAGTTTAAGCCTGCAGGACCAGGAGTTTATAACTGGAACCCGTCAGGCAAATACCAGCATGATGGAGGAGGTGGAAATCATTCTAGACCTGCCCAAACCCATGTTCATCGGCCGCCCCGTGGTGAACCTTCCCAATATGGAGGAGTTCGACCCCTCCAAGCGCAGCAAGAGTTTCAAGGCTCTCAAAGGCACCGTGAACGTCGCGAAGGGCAGGAAAGTCACCTCCTCCGATGCAGCGCCAATCATCGGCGATCTCGCGCTGGTCACTGACGGTGATGCCGACGGCGCCGACGGGAGCTTCGTCGAACTCATGCCTGGCAAACAATGGCTTCAGATCGACCTCGAAGCCACGCATGTGATTCAAAAAATCGCCGTATGGCATTTTCACAAGATGCCCGTCGCCTACCTCGACGTCGTCATTCAGGTGTCGGACGATCCCGAGTTCAAAACCGGTGTCACCACCCTGTGGAATTCCGATCATGACAACACCTCTGGCTTGGGAAAGGGCAAAGACCCTGCCTACATCGAGACCAACTATGGCCGCATCATTGAAGGCAAAGCCGCCAAAGCTCGTTACGTCCGCTTATGGAGCAACGGTAACACTGCCAACGACATGAACCATTACATCGAGATTCAGGTCTTTGCCGTCCCAGCCCAAAAGACAGCCAAGTAGGAGACTACTTCCTGCGGCCGGCGATTCGCGCAAACACCGTCGATACGGCGATCAAAGCGGCGGGTATCGTTGGCGGACTCCAGATCAAACTGGACTGAAAGGCAAGAAAGCAGCCGACCAGTGCCGCGAAGATGCAGAGCGTCCCTCGCAGGATGGCTTTCTTGCGCGGTACAAACAACACCAGCCAAAGCCCCGTCAGTCCGGCGGCACCCCAGATGATCCATTGCGCCCAGGCAGGCAGCAGTCGCAGACGTGGCAGGGCGAGCACCTGTGCAAGCGCCTGGGCATGCAGGCGTGCGAGTCCACTTTGGGCCTCATCATCGATTCCAATGACGATCACCTTCTCACCTGAGAGATTGGCCTTTTCCTGCGGGGAAAGGGCATCGGCCAGTTCCGAAGTCATCAAATGAAGTGCATCTACCTCGTGAACTGGCTGTTTTGTGTTGATGATGAACTCACCGGCAGCCGAAAGCGGCACAAAAGCACCATTGGAGAGGTAAGCACCCGCTCCAGGACCCAGCAGCAGGCGCTGAGTGGCATACGGCGTCTGGGTGAAACGTGCCAGAGTCTGGGCCAGGACGGTGGGTAGGAGGTGGCCGCTCTCCTGCATGGCATAAGCCAGTTTGCCGGCGTTCTTGGCATCAAGCGGCACGGCAATGCCGATCTCTGCCTGTCGGCGGAGAAGGTCGTCCGGCGCAGCAATCAAAGCCCCCAGAGGCGGAACGGAGCCAAAGTCCCCCTGCACCTTTTGAAAGGGTGGCAGAGAGCTTTCGAGACCGCCCAAAAATGCGGGTGCATCATGGCTGGAAGCCAGCTGGGCCTCAACGCCCAGAACCGTGCTGGGAAAAGGCACCAATGCCTGCGCTGCCTCGTTCACAAACTCGGGCGAAGGCCGGCCCCAAAACAGTGTTTCAGGTATCACGACCACTGCTGGATTGTAGGCATGCAAGCCTTTCAGGACCATCTGCCAGTCCAGCGGGCGCGGAGGCCAGCCGGCATATTCCGCTTTGTCTGCCACACGCATCTTCACCAAGACGACGGGGGATGAAGACACCGCCTGATCGGGTGCCGAAACAAAACGATCCCGCGCATTGGCCACGAGGAAATCGAGAAACAACTCATCCACACGCTGGAACCGCCCCGCCTGATGCTCACGATCCAGCCAGCAGCCGAGGCTGCCGAGGAGGAGAATGAGGATCAGGGCACGGATCATGGCAGGCAGAGCCCGGCGGACCTCTCCCGGTTAAGGGGCTGGCGTCTCGGCCGGAGCCGGGACGTCAGTGGTTTCACGCTTGTCGGCGGCAAACTTGAGGCGCTTGTGCTCGTCGTCATGGGAGACCTTGACGATGTCGCCTTCGCGGATGTCTCCGCGCAGGAGATGCTCGGCCAGCGGGTCTTCGATGTTTTTCTCCACGGCACGGCGCATCGGACGCGCACCATACTGCGGATCAAAACCCTCCTTCATGAGGAACTCGCGGGCGCTGTCGTCCAGGGTGATGTGGATGTTCTTCTTCTTTAGGCGGACAACCACTTTGCTGACTTCGAGATCGACGATCTTGTTGAGCTGCTCCTTCTCGAGCATGCGGAAGATGACGATGTCGTCGAGGCGGTTGAGGAACTCAGGCTTGAAGAACTTCTTCGCGGCTTCGGTGATCTTGCCTTTGATGCCGGCGTTGTCGGCGGCGTCTTCCTGCATGGCCATGAAGCCCAGGCTGGTCTGGCGTTTGATCTGCTCCGCACCGATGTTGGAGGTGAGGATGACGATGGTGTTCCGGAAGTCGATCTTGCGACCGAAGTTGTCGGTGACCTGGCCTTCTTCGAGAATCTGCAGCAGCAGATGCATCACATCCGGGTGCGCTTTTTCGACTTCGTCGAACAAGATCACGGAGTAAGGGCGACGGCGCACGGCTTAGGAAAGCTGGCCGCCTTCTTCGTAACCGACGTATCCCGG
>JAPLUN010000368.1 GCA_026397715.1 Verrucomicrobiota bacterium | reverse complement strand
TCGCAACATATGGAGCAGCCTTGTCCCCAATTGTCGCGTCTGTGCAACCAAATGCCAGGAGTGTTATCTTCTTTCTCCGCTCGATTTCATCCGTAACGGTCGTCACCCGGTACATTCCGGGCACATGCACGGGCAGTTTGTAGATCTCACCCACCAATCCAGGATGTCCGGACAAGCCGATCGCTGTTTGGATCACGGTAGTTCCGACCTCAGCCTCGAACTCGAGCAAGGGATTCATTGCGCCATTTGTCCAAGTTATTGTCCTGCCACCTTCGCATTGCCCGAAGGCAACGTACGAATGCGTTGTGTCGGGCTGAGGCCGTATTTGTCGGGCTGATACATGGCTTCGATCCTCGCTGGTGGCGCAGTGGTGTCGCCTTCGGCGATGACGCGGGCGAGGTACTGGAGGCTGAACTTGCCTTTGGCAGGAGCAAAGTCAGTGAAAAACAGGGCGCGTTCGGTGCGGATTTCGCGGTGGTCGCAGAACCAAGCCTGGGTGCCGTCGGGCAGTTGCTCGCCTTCGCGTTCGCTCTGGGTACCGAACTCGGGATTGATGGCTTCAAAGACAGCTGGCAGGGCGTCGTCGATGGCGAGATAGCGGTCACCGCCCCCGATCTCGATTTTCAAAGTGACGACAACCATGTCGCCTACGCGGAGATCTTCGGTGCCAGAAGTGGAGCCGTCCATGTTGAGCTCTTCGTAGCTGCGCTCGATGGCGTAACCTTTGTTCTCACCTGCGAACGCGCGCTGCGGCGGGAAGCTCCGGGCCTCGATGCGACCATAGATCTCGCGGCCTGCGGGGAGTTCGACGCTCAGCGGCTTCGCGCTGAGCGCCTGATTGAGCGCAAAATTCACATGGGTGCTGGAGAACCCAGCTGCGAGATTGAGTGGGAGGGCCTGGGTGTCCCAATGCCCCGTCGCAGCGAGCGGTTCGCCGACCTTTTTCAAGCTGCGTTCGTAGGCAGCCAGGGCGGTAAGCGTCCAGGCATTAGTGAAAGTGTTGCCCCATTCACCGCGACCGTTGCGGGATTGCAGGATCGACACGGCGAGATTCTCCGCATCTTCGGTGAGGCCGAGGTGCGTGTAGCAGATCAAACGCAGCGCCTTGTTCGCACCGTTGCCGGCCCAATGGCTCCAAACGACAGGTCGTGGTGCTGGCGCAGGTGTAGCCTTGGCCTTCGTTTCCGTTTTGGATTTGGCCACGGTTTTGGACTTGGCATTGGCGACCTTGGCCTTGCTGTCTGCTTTCGCGGGAGCAGGATGCTCGAAAGGCTTCCAGCCGAGTGTGTCCTTGATCTGCTGCTCGGGAGCATTGCTCAAGCACATGGAGAGCGCGAGGTAGAGTCTGGCGATTTCAGGCAGGTGTTCGCGTCTGCCAAAAAGCAGGTTCTGGTACGCAGGTTCTGGCTTCCCTGCCTTAGCGAGGGTGTAGAGCGCCAGAGCGGAATCGGTGATGTTGTAGAGGTCCTTTTCTTCATCAAGACCACGCAGCTTCTTCGAGAGGAACTCGACGAGCTTGTTGATCACATCCGCAGGCACATCAGCGCCTTGATCGCGTGCACGCAGCAGCATCATGCCGCCGTAAGCACTGCCCCAGAAGCTGGACTCGGTGCCGCCGGGCCAGTAGGCGAGGCCACCTTCATCTGTGGTCATTTGCAGGAGCTTGTCCACACCGGCCTGCACGACCTGCTTGGCTTTGCCGCCTCCGAGTTGGTCGGGGAACAATGGCTCGTATTTACCGAGGGCGAGCCAGGGCATTGTGGCCGAGGTCGTCTGTTCAACGCAGCCATACGGATAGTGCAGCAGGTAATCCAACGCATCACGGGCCTCGAATAGGCGGCTGTTGCTGATGCCCAGTGAAAGGGAGCCTTCGCCTTCGAGCAGCGCTGGGTTCACATCCTTGATGAGGTTCTCGTTCGGTTCATCGGCTTTGAGACGCGTGTAGCTCACATAGCGCAGCTCAGGCACAGGATGATTCACATCAAAGCTCGATTCGGTGCCATCGCTGGCGGCAACAGGCCAGTTCACACCGCGAGCAGTCCACTTCCATTTCGCGGTGCCAAGTTGCACGAACTGCACCGGGAAGGCGGTGGCGGAGGTCTCACCGGCTTTGATTTGCAGGATGATCTTCTGCTGCTTGGCGCTGCCTCGGGCATCGGTCTTCAGCGTGGCAGGAACGAAATCACGTTTCTCCTGAATGAAGTTGGCCGTGGCATCGAGTTCGAGCGTGACCTCCACAGCCCCAGCATTTGGCGTGGTGTTGTGAACCACGGCTTTGACGAGGAATTCATCCCCCAGGCGGGCAAAACGTGGAACAGCAGGCTCAATCATGAGCGGCTTGTTGATCTTGAAGGCGGATTCACCGCTGCCAAAACGATCCACGCCGTGCGCGGCGACGGCCATGATGCGATAACGCGTGAGATTGTCCGGCGCGGTGACGCTGGCAGTCAACATGCCCTGCGCATCTGTGGTCCCGGAGGCGAGCCACAGCGGTGTCACGATGAAGTTTTTGCGAATGTTCGCGTTCGGTCCGTTTTCGTCGCCATCACCACCACCGACGACGAAACCTTTGTTCCCGCGGTCACGTGCAGAAGCTTCTTCAGACAGCAGATTGTCAAAGGAGGTGAAGCTGTCGATCGCAAGCGGAAGTTCAGCATGAAAATACGCGGATGGATCAGGCGTCTCATGCTTCATGAGGCTGAGCACTCCCTCATCCACGGCGTAGAGCGTCACGTCAGCACCTGCGACGGCTGCGCCTTTGGCATCGGTGATCGTCGTGGTGATTTTCACCTCTTCAGCAGGGCGTACTTCATCATGATCCGGCTTCACCGCGAGATTCAATTCCTTCGCGTCTGATTCGACTGTGAGGGCGCAGTATCCGACGCGATACTCAGGCATCTTGTGCTGCTTGGTGCTGGCGGCAGAACCACGGATGACAATGACGGAAACGAAGACATTGGGGAACTCGTCTTCACCGAGAGGCACCCGGATGATCGGATTTTCGAGCGTGAGTTCCGTGACAAACTGGCGGTGCAGCTTGTTGCGCTCCACGGTGACGAGGGCAGTGCCAGCGATGGGTGTCTTGACCACGATGACCGCGTCCTCACCGGGCTTGAGCGTGGTTTTCTCCGGCTGGAGGTTCATGCGGTTGCCATCCTCCATCGCCCATGGGAATTCATTTCCTCCGACGGCATAGAAAGGCATGCGAGAGAGCACCTTCGTGCCTTTGGCATCCACCGCCTCGGCGGTGACGAAATACACACCGCCCGCAGCGGGAGTAAACGAAATGCTGGCCGAAGGAGCCGAGCCTGCGGTGGCAGTTTTCAAATCGATGCTCTGCTTCAATTCTTCACGCAGGATGACCTGATCCTTGGTCGTCGAGCCGCCGCCAGCGGTGGCGATTTTGAGCGTGTGGTATTCCTGACGCTCGACTTTGAAATCGACGCGCACATTGCCTGTGGCGGGTGCGCCTTTGGAGTCAATCGCGACGACTTCAAGTTGCAACGCCTTGCCTGCGGTCCCGAAATAATCGGGACCTTTGAGGCCCAAGAGGAAATTCGCGCCGGGGACTTCAAACTCAGCGGAGGAGCTAATGGTCTGCTCGTTGATGTCAGTGACTTCAGCATTCACCCGCACGCGTTGTGGCAGTGCGGCGCGGTCAGGCGGCGGCTGCGGCATTTCGAGCGAGGCGGTGCCGTCTTCGGCCAGGAAGAGATTGCCATTCACGAACCACTCATTCTCCACATCGTCATTTTCATGACCGGCATAGTCGCCATCGGCATCACGATCCTGGGCATAATGTGACCATGCAGGCGCTTCGCCGAAATGATACTGGCGGTAGGACTCCGGCGCTTCGTAGTCACGCTGCGAGTTCGCGCTCCACTGCACCTTGGCGACGGAGAGAGCTTTGCCCATGTAGTAGTTCGCACTGAGCGGCACGTGAATGCGGTCGGGCTGATACTTGATGGCTTTCGTGTCCAGATTCACCTCAAAGGTGTTCGGCTTGTAGTCGTCAATACGGAAGGTCATGCCGCCACCATCATTGCTCTGACTGTTCGGATTGGCCGCTTTGAGATTGATCGAAAGATCATACCAGCCTGCCGGGCCGGTCGGCAGCACAAGATCATCCGCCCAGGCACCGCCGGCGGTGAACGTGACAGGTTTGTCGATCACGACACGGTAGCGCGGATCACGGATCACGAGACGCCCCTGCGCGGGTGCTTGATCGAGGCTCAAATCATCACCAATGAGCAGCCGGGTGTGCGCCTTGAAATGCGCCGTATCACCGGGCTTGTAGAGCGGACGATCAGAAAAAACAAACGTGCGCCTCTGCGGCTGCCAGACGTTTTCATAGGCCTGCGAGATGTCGTAGGGAATGGAGATGCTGCTGTCGTTGCACTCGATAACGGCGCTATCCCCGTTCTTTTCAGCAAGCACGAATGCAGGTGTGGCTCCCGGTGCGGTGGCGATGCCGCTGGCATCCGTATCCCCGTAGCCGATGAGTTTCAAATCGGTATCGACAAGGGTAAGACGCACGCCAGGCACAGGCTTGCCTGTTTCCAGCGAAGTCACGAAGATCATCGATTCGCGTCCATTGCTCTTTTGCATGATGCCCAGATCGGTGAATTGCACGAGCGTCTGGGTGACAACGCCTTTCTGCTCGATCCCATCAGCAGCAGTACCTTCGAGTTCGATGAAAAGCGGCGCAGCAGGAAAATCCCCGAGCACTTCGCGCCAGTTCAGCTTCAAGATCTCGCTGTGATCCAGTGGCTTGTTCACCGGAAAGCTGCGATCAAACACTTGAGTGCCCGGGTAGGCATCGATGGACTGCGTCTTGTAAGCCGCCTTTTGTTTGTCGTTGCCGTAGTAAGCAGTGCGGTAAGCACGGTATTGATCGAGAGCTTTGAGCAGTTCGGGACCGTTGAGCCGTTTCGCCCGCACGCGCACCTGCTTCACGTTTGCGGCGCTGAATTCATAATTCGCATCGCCCTTGGCCAGCTGCGCATTGATGAAGGTTGGCGCGGCCAAATAGGGAGGATTGGGGATGAAGGTGACCTCGTTTTTGTAGTTCGCCTGCAACGGCAGATTATCCCCCGAAGTCATCGCCATATCGACGGTCACCGTGTACTTCTTGTTCACTTCAAACGGCCCGGTGAAGCGCAATGTGCGTCCGAGAATTTCGACCTTGAGCCCCGTGACCGGACCTTCATCCTTGTTCACCACCGACGCCAGTTTTTGCCCAAGCGATGTGCGCCGGATGGTGACAAACGGCGCGAGCTTTTGCGCAAATGCTTCAACCATCTCCTTGGTCATTTCATCATTGGTCGGCGGCAGGAGGCGCTTGTTGAACTCGACATCAATGTAGTAGTCGCTGTCGAATGGCGTGTGCGCCTCGACCTCGCGCACCTCGAACGGTTTGATCTCACCAAGCTGGATGTCGTCACCCGTGGCGATCTGATTGACGCCGGAGGTGTTGCTGAGGGTTTCCGCAATGGTGAGACGCCATTTGCCAATGGAGAGCTGAGTTTCAGGCTCAATGATGATGGCGCTGAGTCGGGCGGCATCATCCCCCACGGAAGGTTTCACCTTGGAGATCTGCTCCGCCCAGGTCGCCTGCGGCTCGGTGCCCATGCGGGTGAAGTCCTTGCCCGTGGCGTGACGGATCTTGGCGGCGACCGGCTGCGGTGATGCTTCAGAGACGAACTTGATGTGCTTGACGACCTCCGCAGGC
>JAPLUN010000654.1 GCA_026397715.1 Verrucomicrobiota bacterium | reverse complement strand
GCTGCTTTTGCACGGCGAACTCGGCACCATCGGCGTCGACGAGTTCGGCATCAGTTCCCTTGTCATTCCAGCGGTAAGAGTAGCCGTTCCAGGTCTCGCCATCAAAATGTAGAACCTGGGTTTCGATGCGCTGCTGCGTGGCGGGCCAGGTAATGGTGCGGGCGAGCACGGATTGGGCGGGCCACTCGACTTTGTAGTTCGGCTTGGCTGGATTGCCGCTGCTGGTTGTCGCGATGCTTTTGCCTTCGGGCAGAGCCACAAAGCGGGTGGCCGTGGCACCGTCCTGCCACATGGGTTCGGCGATCTCAAACGGCAGCACACCTGCGGAGGGTGTTTGTGCGGCGGTGTCGGAGAAGAGGCCTGTGGCGCTGAGCTTGCGTGGAAACTGGCTCGTTTTGCCCACCGCCGGGTTCGGTGCCAGGCGGTAGATTCGCGTGCTGCCTTCCCAGTTCATCCAATACACCTCGCCATCATCGCTTTGGCCGAAGGTCACGATCTTGTGCGGGGTGTCGGCGATTTCCTCACGGCGCGTGACTTGTTTGCCATCATGCCACAGAGCCCAGATTTTGCCGGTTTCGTAGTCGCCATAGATATAGGCTCCGCTCAGTTCAGGAAAGCGGGTGCCATGATAGACATAGCCTCCGGTAATGCTCGCGGCCTCGGTATGCGGGTGCGCTGCCACAGGCGGGATGATGGGCTCGGGACGCTGGGTTTCGGGCTTGATCGGCTGGCTTGCCTCATACGCGCTCCAGCCATGATTGCCGCCGCGCTGCACCAGATGAATCATTTCCCACAGTTCCCAGCCGACATCGCCACACCAGAGCCGGCCCTGCGCATCGAAACTGATCTTCCACGGATTGCGAAAGCCGAAGGCCCAGATTTCCGGCATGGCCTTGGGTGTTTTTACAAAGGGATTGTCGGGTGGAATGGCATACCCTTTGCCGTTTTCCGCATGATCCACGTCGATGCGCAGAATGGAGGACAGCAGGTCGCTGATGTCCTGCCCGGTATTCAGCGGGTCGGGCGGGGAGGGGACTTCAGCGTCGCCGGTGGAGATGTAGAGCTTGCCATCGGGGCCGAACTGTAGCGAGGCCCCGTTGTGGCCGCCACTGCGCCAGGTGAGCAGTACGGTTTCCGATTTGGGATCGAGCACCGGCGGCTCCTGCTGCGTGAGTTTGAAACGCGAGAGCTTCGTGCCATCTGCTACTTTGTCGCCGTAGGCATAGCAGAGAAAAACATGGCCGTTCTCCTTCCATCGTGGATGAAACGCGATGCCATAGGCGTATTGCAGTGGCGGATGGTCCGGCTTGAGGTCGATGAGCAGGTCCTTTGAGCTGGCGTCTGGTGCATCCTTGAAGCTCCAGATTTTGCCGCCCTTTTCGACGGCGACAAACCGTTGTGCTCCGGGCAAGGCGATCATCTCCAAGGCATCCTGAAGTGGGATGGAGGCAAAAGCCTGCTCCGCGATGAAGGGTTTCGGTGCTTCGGGTGAACCATGGACGTGTGAGGTGGTCCATTGCGCTTGAGTCGCGGTGGTGAAGGCGAGGCAGAGGAAAAACACACGGTGCATCTTTGCATCATGGAATGAACAGGTGGCATTCGCCAAGCATGAAATGAGCGTGCTCTGCCGGGGCTGGTACTTGCGGCTTGTGCTGGCGCGCATGCCTTTGGTAGTCTCCCGGCATGCATGCCCCGCTGCGTCTCCTGCTGTTTTTGCTCATCTCCGTTCATCTGAACGCCGCTGATGCTTCAGGCGGACCTGTGGACTTGGATGCCCCCTCTTCGCTCCGCACGGGCACCCTGCTGCGGGAAAAACGCGAGGTGCGCGTGCAGGAGGGCAAAGGCCGCATGCAGAAATCCAGTTCGGCCAATGACTTTTTCTGCCGCTTCGTTCAGCGGGTCAACCTCGTTCGGCGTCTGCTGGGAACTGACACCGAGGAGGTGCAGGTGCGGGAGATGGTCTGCGAACTGATCAATTACAACGGCCCCGCCCCACAGCCGGCAGAACAGGCCGGGCCTCTGATGGGCAAAACCCTCCGTCTGCGCAAATCGGATGGAAAATGGAAATGCGCCCTGGTCGGAGGCAAGCCCACTGCAGAGCAGCAGAAGTTCCTCAATGATCTGGCGTTCACCAGGCTTCTGCTGGAGATCCCGGAGGCCTGCCTCCACAATCAGACACACAAAACCGGCGAGACGTGGAAAGTCAGCATCAATGAGTCCAGTGGCAAGGACTACGGCGCGGTGGTCGCTAAGGACATCGAATGCACGCTGGCTGCCGTGGATGAGCGCCCCGACGGGAAGCTGGCAACTGTTCATCTGGTGGGCAATTTCACCATGGAGCGGCCCATGAATTATCTCAGCCGTATCGAGGTCGCCTTCGACATCACCCTCGTCCGCCGCCTCTCCGACATGCTGGATGTGAATACCAAGATCACCGGCAGCCTCAAGAATATCGCCCAAGTCAACGACGCGGAAGGCAAGGCGGCGCAGCTCACCCTCGAGCTCCCCTACACCCTCGTCCGCACCCAGGCGATCGAGCGCAAATAGCCGTCCCTCGCAAAAAATCGTCATTCACAGTCGACTTTCGCCAATCTTTCTCCTTCTTCCCCTCCTCAACTCAACCACACACCCGACATGCCACGCCCAGTCACTCTCTTCACCGGCCAGTGGGCCGATCTTTCCGTTGATACCATGATCCAGAAGGCCAAGGCCTTTGGTTATGACGGTGTCGAACTTGCCTGCTGGGGCGACCACTTCGAAGTGGACAAAGCCGACCAGGCCTACTGCGATGCCAAGCGCGCCAAACTGAAAGCTGCAGGCATGCAGTGCCACGCCATCTCCACCCACCTCGTGGGCCAGGCCGTGTGCGACAACATCGACCCCCGCCACGCTCAGATTCTTCCCGCCCACATCTATGGCGACGGCAATCCTGAAGGCGTCCGCCAACGTGCCGCCGAAGAACTCATCAAGACCGCGCATGCCGCCAAGCGTTTCGGCGTCAGTGTCGTCAACGGCTTCACCGGCAGCAGCATCTGGCATCTTGTTTACTCCTTCCCGCCGAACCTCCCAGGGCAGATCGACGCCGGCTACAAGGACTTCGCCAAGCGCTTCACCCCGATCTTCGACGAGTACCAGAAGCTCGGCATCCGTTACGCCCTCGAAGTGCATCCCACGGAGATCGCCTTCGACATCGCCAGCGCCGAGCGCGCGCTGCAGGCAGTCGATTACCATCCAGCCTTCGGCTTCAACTACGACCCCAGCCACTTCGGCTACCAGGGCGTCGATTACGTGAAGTTCCTCTACAAGTTCAGCGACCGCATTTTCCACGTGCACATGAAGGACGTCGCCTGGGGAATCGGTGACGGCACCGCCGGCGTCTTCGGCGGCCACGTCGATTTCCACAAGCCAAGCCGCTACTGGGACTTCAAGTCCGTGGGCCGTGGCAACATCAACTTCGAGCGCATCATCCGCGCCCTCAACGACATCGACTACGGTGGCCCGCTGAGCGTCGAGTGGGAAGACGGCGCCATGGACCGCGAGTTCGGCGCCGCCGAATCCGCCGCCTTCGTGAAGAAGATCGACTTCCCGCCGAGCAAGATCATCTTCGACGCGCAGTTTGCGGAGAACAGCAAGTGATGCGCTGAGCGAGATCCGTCCAGAATCATCCGTCACGGCCCAGGAGCATCTCCCGGGCCGTTTCATTTTCACTCAACCGCCTTCCTGAGCTCCATCACGGTGCTGACAATGTTCTCCTCGGTCTTGTCGCTCCAGCGTGTGGGGTGTGAGCCATAGATCATGGCGCCGCCGCCTTCATAGCCGCCTTCCTGCCAGATACGGAGGCTGGGGATGTAGGCCATGACGTCATTGGTGTAGCCGCTGACCCACACGATGGGATCTTTGATGTCCTGCTTGAGGCGGAGTGAGTAGTCCACAACGACTTCACCGCCGAGCGTGACCCAGGTAAGATCGTTGCCAAGGCGAAGCACCTGTACGGGATAGGGATAGGTCGTGGACAGAGGGCCTTCGTCGGCGATGCGCTGCAAGACGCGGGTGGCATGAGTAGCCTGCCATTTGTCGGTGGATTTCTGCTCTTCGAGAAGCTGCTCACGAGTAGGCAGCTTGTCGTAGGCCAGCGGGATCTCTCGATACGCCGCACGTATAGGGCCTTTGAGGCGTTGCATGTGGGTTTCCAGCGCGGCCTGCACGGAAGTGGCGAGCGATTTGCCATGCGTTTGCGCGAGTTCCATGGTCCTGCGCGGGTAGGGGTTCTGATCGCCGCTGCAACCGTTGGCAAACATCGCCACCGCATCGGGGTGTGCTTTTTCGATTTCCTGCTGCGCATAGCCCGCGTAGTCGCCGCTGAATTTTTGATGGCCAAGCGTGGTGCAGTGGCAGGAGTAGCCAAAGATGATCGCGATGTCCTTGCCTTCGGCACTGCTGGCTTTGAGCACAGGTACCGTTTGATCCACAGGGCCTTTCGGATTCGGGAAATTGCTCCAGCCGCCTTTGCCATCGGGGGTGCGGCGATTCATCGAAACACCGCAGCGTGCGGTGCTGTAATCCAGATGTGCCGGAACCGATTTTTGAAGCGCTTCACCGACGAGTTTGACCAATGTGTTTTCCAACTGGGCCGTGTATTCCGTCGCTTCCTTCTCACGCAGCGCCAGATCATCCGCGCCATGAATCTTGCTCGTGCGCAGTTCCGGTCCGCTGTGCGTGTGAGATGCGTTGATGGCGAGGTTTGCCGTTTCTATGCCGTGTTCTTTTTTCACCCGCTGAGCGACAGCAAGGCGCAGATTCCTCGGCACGCCGATCAAATCCATGGTGATGAGTACGAAGCGCCCACCTGCCTGATCCGTGAGCACAAATGCTTTCGCGAACAAATCCAGCTCCACACCTTCGGAGGGTTTGGTGCGCCCTGCATAACCCGCCATCCACATGGCTTTCTCCGGCGTGATTTTGGCCGATGCAGCACCAGCCTTCCAGGCGGGCGATTCGACTACGGGAGCGGCGGCAATGACGAAGACGGCAAGGAGGATGGGCAGCCAGAGTTTCATGATTTAGGTAAGGGGCATTGCCGATGAATCTTTCCTTGCCAGAAGGCAATCTGAAGCTGGAAGGTGCCACATGAAATTTCCGCGCATTTCATTTTCCATCCGTTTTAGCTTCTATGCGTTGCTTGCAGTGGCGGTGTATCAATGCATCTCCGGGCAGCCGCGGCTTGGGCGCATGCCCACAAGACAGGAGGCTGTGGGAGACATCTCCAAGCTAACAGCGATGGAGCGTGCGGCATTTGAGGATGATGCGGCATTCTTCCAGCCAATCCGCAAACCTGACACGATGGACTGGCTGGCCCAGCATGAGGAGGGTGGACAGACGGTGGAAGAGTATCGCGTGGCATTGTCAGCCCTGAAGCCGACGCCTCAGCAAACAACACTGTGTGTGCTGCCGCTGGGCCAGTTCAAGGCGGGGAGCGCGCCCTCTCTCGAAATGCTGCGGGAATACTGCACGGCCTTCTTTGGCATGCAGACGCTCATTCTGGAGCCGGTGGCTCTGGACAAGGTGCCGGCGAAACGCCGGACGAACAAGAACACGCAAAAGCTGCAACTCCTGACCACGGACATTTTAAACTGGCTGCCCTCACGCAAACCACGCGATGCGTATGCGATCATCGCTGTGACGATGGAGGATTTGTATCCTGACGAGAAGTGGAATTTTGTGTTTGGTCAGGCCACTCTGCATGGCGGGGCCGGTGTGTTCAGCTTTGCACGTTACGATCCGGCTTTTTATGGCGAAGGATGGAATAATCAAACGCGTGAGCTGATGATGCGGCGGAGCTGCAAGGTGCTAAGCCATGAGATGGGCCACATGTTTGGCATCATGCACTGTGTTTTCTTTGAGTGCCTCATGAACGGTTCCAATCATCTCGGTGAGACGGATGCGCGGCCGATGCATCTGTGCCCCGTCTGCCTGCGCAAGCTGCAGCTGGGTGGTGGATTTGACCTGCTGCGGCGTGAAGAGTCCCTTCTCAAGTTTTATGAGACCAATGCGATCAAGGATGAGGCTGGGTGGTCCGGGCGCAGGGTCGAAAAAATGCGTGCGGCGAAATGATGCCAATGAGGCGTCGCCGTAGATCTTGTGATGACTTACCAAAGCCGCCAGGCTGACAATTCTTTATCGCTGCGTGCGAACACCCTGTTTCCCGCGAATGCCGGATGCGCCCAGGTTTTGCCGATGATCTGCCAGCGGGCCAGTTCCTCGCGCCTTTCGGGCTTCAGTGTGACATAGATGAGTTCACCGTTGGCATTGAGCAAGGCGGCGAGGTTGGTTGATTCCTGCATCCACACAAGGCTCATTTGGGGATTGCTGTCCTTCGGCGTCAGTGAGTTGTCATCGCTCCAGAGAATTTTGCCGGTTTTAAGTTCGAAGGCCTGGAGGCCGCGGGTTTTGTCGAGCATGTAAACGACGCCGTCTTTGTACAATGGAGCCGACATGAGGCCGCAGATCTCGGTTTGATTTTCCCACAGCAGCGAGGCGCTCTTTTCGATTTGAAGCGCCTTTGCACCGTGCCAGTAGCCCGAGACCAGCAGAATGCCGTCACGATAGAGCGGTTGCGCGATGCTAACGCCATACGTGATCTTGTATGGAAAGAGCCAGTTCACCCGACCGCTGTTTGGATCGAGACTCTGTACATTCTCCGGTCCCCACGCGATGAGCTGACGGGTGCCCGCATGCGAGATGATTTCCGGTGTGCAGTAACCCGCCGGATCTGGGCCACCCCGCCAGACTTCTTTGCCGGATGTTTTGTCCAAGGCAATGACTGAGCCACCTTTCACTCCGACATGCAGCAGCACTCGATCCCCAGCGATCACGGGCGACGCTGCAAAACCCCACTTCGGAATCTCCGCCCCGAAGGTTTTGACCGTGTCCACCTGCCATACCACCTGGCCCGTCACAGCATCAAGGCACAATGCCACGCCCGTCGCACCCAATGCGTAGGCCTTGCCATCGGTAATATTCACCGATGAACGCGGCCCGGTCCCGTATTCCATGCTGCCATAGCTGACCTCCCAGCTGTGCTGCCAGATATTGGTGCCGCTCTCAGCATCGAAGCACAGAATGCGTTCGATCTCTTTGGGCGTCTTGAACCGGTCCATCACATACCCCCGTCCGCTGCTAGCTGTGACACCGCCGAACCCGGCGCTGATCTCTTTTTTCCAAAGTCTCTCGGGCTCTTTTCTGGCAAAGTCCGAAGGGATGTCCTTCGGATTCCAGGCTCCATCCGCATTCGGCCCACGCCAGCGCGGCCAGTCCTCAGCGGCAGATGAAAGGGTTGAAATCAGAAAAGCCACAAAAAATTTCTTCATGCAGCTTCAATACGAAGCTGCCTTGGAAATTTCGCAACACGATGTCAAGCCATGCCTCCGACAAAAGTTTTTCACATGTGATCTTGAATGGTTGCTGCCCGTGATCGTCTCGCTAACTCCACCCATCCCAACCGGATTTTCAGCGTTAACTTTTTTCATTTTCCAACCATGTCTGCTGCTAACGAACTCAACATCAATGTCACCCACGTCGAAAGTGTCGCCAAGGAACTGGGCCTACGGGCCATTCAGGTCGGCGCGACGGCCAAACTCTTTGCCGATGGCGCCACTGTGCCGTTCATCGCCCGCTACCGAAAGGAGGCCACCGGGTCTCTGGATGAAGTGCAAATTCAGAACATCCAGGAGCGCATGACGCAGCTCGTGGCGCTGGACGACCGCCGCACCGCGATTGTGAAATCGCTCGAAGAGCGCAAGCTGATGACGGACGTCCTTCGCGCGAAGATCGACAAGGCCGAGACGATGAATGCGCTGGAGGACATCTTTGCCCCGTTCCGTCCGAAGCGCCGCACACGCGCCACCATCGCCAAGGAAAAAGGTCTGGAGCCGCTGGCAGATTTTATTGAGGCCAATCTCATGACCCATGGCGTGGATCTGAATGGAGAAGTGGTGAAGTATGTGAATCCGGATCACGAAAACGAAGAGCTGCGCGTCAAGGACGCCAACGATGCGCTGAGTGGTGCGCGCGACATCATCGCAGAACGCATCAGCGATCATGCGGATGCACGTGCCACCCTTCGCAAATTTTTCGCAGAGCAGTCCACGGTTGTTTCCAAGGTCATGTTTGGAAAAGAGAAAGACGAAGAGGCGCAGAAGTTTCGTGACTACTTCGACTGGAGCGAGCCATTGAAGGCCATCCCATCGCACCGCATGCTCGCCATTCGTCGTGGGGAAAAAGAAGGATACCTGCTGATGCGCATCCAGCCGGGGGAAGACACCGCGATCAAGATGCTCGAGAACCTCTTCGTCAAAGGTGGCAATTTGTGCTCCGACCAGATGAAGCTGGCATGCGCCGACAGCTACAAGCGCTTGCTGAGCTCCAGCATGGAGACTGAAGCGCGTCTTGAATCGAAGAAGAAGGCGGACACAGAGGCTGTGCGCGTGTTTGCCGACAATCTACGCGAGCTGCTGCTGGCGGCGCCGCTGGGACAGAAGCGTGTGCTCGGCATCGATCCCGGCTTCCGCACGGGCTGCAAAGTCGTTGTCCTCGACGCTCAGGGCCAGCTTCTCTACAACGATGTGATCTACCTGCTCGGCGAGGGCAGCGGACTGCTGCATGCCAAGAACTTGGTTCTCAATCTGGTGGATCGTTACAAGATCCAGGCCATCGCCATCGGCAATGGCACCGCCAGCCGTGAGACGGAAATGTTCGTGAAGAAGATCGGCGTGCCGGCATCCATTCCGGTGATCATGGTGAATGAGAGCGGTGCCTCCATCTACAGCGCCAGTGAAGTCGCACGTGAGGAGTTCCCAAATCATGACGTCACGGTGCGTGGTTCTGTTTCCATCGCCCGTCGTCTCATGGACCCGCTGGCGGAGCTGGTGAAGCTCGATCCGAAATCCATCGGTGTGGGCCAGTATCAGCACGATGTGGATCAGAACCAGCTCAAGACGAGCCTCGACCTTGTCGTGATCAGCGCAGTGAACGGCGTGGGTGTGGAGCTGAACACAGCCAGCAAGCAGCTGCTCAGCTACGTTTCCGGTCTGAACAGCGCGCACGCATCCAACATCGTGGCCTTCCGCAATGAGAATGGTCCGTTCAAGAGCCGCAAAGATCTTATGAAGGTGCCACGGCTCGGCGACAAGGCCTTCGAGCAGGCAGCAGGCTTCCTGCGCATTCGCGATGCCTCACATCCGCTGGATGCGAGTGCAGTGCATCCGGAGCGCTACGCCCTCGTTGAAAAGATGGCGGCTGAAATCGGCTGCACGGTGCCGGAGCTCATGCAGCGCGCTGATTTGCGGCAGAAGATCGACCTGAAGAAGTATGTGAGCGAAGACGTGGGGCTGCCAACGCTGCAGGACATCATGAACGAGCTCGCGAAGCCAGGCCGCGATCCCCGCAAGCAGTTTGAGGTCTTCAGTTTTGCAGAAGGCGTGAACGACATGAAGGATCTCACCGTGGGCATGAAACTGCCGGGCATTGTGACGAACGTGACGGCCTTTGGCGCCTTTGTGGACATCGGTGTGCATCAGGACGGCCTTGTGCATGTGAGCCAGCTCAGCGACACGTTTGTGCGTGATGCAGCGGAAGTCGTGAAAGTGGCTCAGCGCGTGCAGGTCACGGTCACGGAAGTGGACATTCCGCGCAAGCGCATCGCCCTGAGCATGAAATCCAAGCCTGACTTTGAGAAGAAGCAGGGTGCAGCAGGGCCTCGCCCGGCGGGTGGACCTGCCGGTGGTGGTCAGCGCAGCTTTTCCAGCGGCGGTGGTGGCCAGCGCAGCTCCGGCGGCGGCATGGGCAATCCCTTTGGCGGTGGTGGCGGCGGTGACTGGTTCACGGCAGCGGCTCAAAAGGGGAAGAAGTAGTTTCGGCCGACTGCATTCTTGCCAGCCCGTGATCTTCCCATACGATTCAGCTTATGAAATCAGCCCATCTTCTCACACTCGCTCTGCCGCTGCTTCTCACGCAATGCGTGGACCCTTATCAAGGTCCCAACGGTGCTGATCCCTATGCGAATCCATACCGCCAGGACATGCGGGATCAGGGTTCGCAGATGAACAGCATGGCGTTTGAGCGTGGTCAGCAGGACGGGCAGATGGATGCACAGCAGGGCCAGATCCAGAACTACCAGCGCTATGCATCACGCTATGACCGCAATACCGAGATGGCCTATCGGGATGCTTACAATCAAAGCTATGGTCTGACGATGAACAGCCGCCGTGAAGTCGGTGGCTATCCCAATCAAGGCATGGCCCAGCCACCTGTGCCGAATGCACCGCAGCAGCAGGCTCCGCGTGATCCAACTTACAACCAAGGTTACGACTACGGTCTGCGTGATCGTACGGGAGGACGGGTGGCCGATCCCTCGGCGCAGGTAGGCCGCTATGATCCACGCTATCGCTCCAGCTTTGAACGCGGCTACTACGACGGCTACAATTCAAGCTCATCCAGTGGCGCCCCAGGCGCAGGCGGGAACTTGTGGTTCCGCTAAACTAGGCTGGCAGCGGCACAGCACAAAAAACACCGTCACGGCAGGCCATGACGGTGGTCTTGTTTTGAAATGGAAGTGCGGCGAAGCGCTTATTCCTGCGCAGCAGCTTCTGGAGCAGCGGTCTCTGCAACTTCAACGGCAGGAGCCACTGCTTCGGCGGCGACTTCAGCGGCCTTTGGCTTGGTGGTGGCCTTCTTGACGGCAGCTTTCTTGGCTGGAGCCTTCTTGGCGGTTTTGGCTTCGGATTTAACGGCGCGTGCTTTGCGGGAGACGCCGGCCTTGGCCAGAGCTTTCTTGCGGGCAAGATAGAGCTTACGGCGGCGGCGTTTGATGACTTTGTTCAGTTGTTGACCCATGATGGATGATCGGTTGTCGTTTGCGGTTTTGAGGGCGGCAAGAGTTCCACTGATCAAGGTCGAATCAAGATCAAATGCAGTCCGCCCCCGGTTTCCCGGGGTTCAAGCGTGGTTAAACCCTCTTTTGGAGCAGTTTTCAGGGTTTTTTGTCCTCGGCTTTGGGCTCCTCGCTGGCCTTGGGGGCCTCAGGCTTGGATTCCAATCGCGATTCCGCGTTGTTAGCAGCCTGCTGAGTCGGCGGTACTTTGAACAATTTGCCAGTGTAGGGGCACTTCACGGTCTGGCCGGCACTCATGCCGGAAACATCCACCAGCTGGGTTTTACCAGCGAAGGGACTGTTCACCATGTTCATACGGCCCGGGACTGGGGCGCCGTAAGGCAGGCTTTCAGCGGTGGCAGGGGTGCTGTCGGTGGTTTTGGGTGACGAGCTGACAGGTGGCGGATTATGCGCGATGCGCGGAGGCACTGTGTGGGTGGGTTCCTCCACTGGGATTTTCACATCCGGGCTGCGCACCAGCGAGGGTCTGCTGGACCGCGTACGAGGCACATACCTGGAACTGCCCAACCCAGTGGAGAGTGTGCTGAAATAGTTGCTGGGCGTGGTTGCGCTGGTTATGCCGTAGCGAGGGCGCTGAGTGTAGGCGGAATAACGCTGGGAATACAAGCCGCCGGTGCGGAAGGGCGGTGACGGTCTTGCAGAGCTCAGGTAGGGAATCAGTCCGTTCGTCTGAATGCTGTGCCAGGCCTCTCTGGGTGGCATGGCGCACTGGACCAGAAGAACAACGGGTGTCAGCATGGCGAACATACGGGCAACACTGGCGGTGGGACAACGCGAAGCTTTCATGGGTTTTAAGAGGATGAAGGTGATGACGTTGATGCAGAGATGTGACTTCACACGACGCCTGACAATGCTTGCAGGAGGATGACCAAAGGGCAAGGCATCAGCGTCGTAAAAATCTTGTCACGACGATGCAATTTGCCAAATTTCCATACCAGCTAGACTGGGTATTTTTTAGGCCGCTTGAGCGATGCCAATCTCCTGATCATTGAGATAACAGGATGGGTCAGGTGCCCACAGATCGCCGGTCATCTGCAGGGCGCGCACGCGGAAGCCGCCGCCACACACATCCAGGAAACTGCATTGCGCGCATTTGCCCTTGAGGTGCTGTTTGCGATCCCTCAGGGCATTGAGCGTGGCGTTGTCGCGATTGCTCCAGATGTCGCTGAACTTGCGGTCCTTCACGTTGCCCAGTGTGAGCTCATGCCAGAACTGGTCGGGATGTACATTGCCCTGGGTGTCGATGTTGCTGATGCCGGTGCCGCTGCTGTTCGCTCCGCCGCCGTTCCAGGTGAGCAGTTCCATCGCACGCGCGGCACGTTCGGGGTTCTCCCGTTTCAGACGCATGTAGAGGTAGGGGCCGTCCACAGGTTGATCGACGGTCAAAACCTCACGTGGCTTGCCGCTCGCAGCCCACTTGGCGGTGCGGTCAAGGATCTTGTCGATGGCTCCGCGTGTCTCTTCATGCGGCACTTCCATGAGATCGGCACCACGGCCGCTGTAGACGAGGTGGTAAAAGCACACGCGCTCGATGTCCTCCTTCTCGATGAAGTCGAGAATGGATTCGATATCGGCGATGTTATGGCGGGAGAGCGTGAGGCGCAGGCCCACCTTCTGGCCCACCGCCTTGCAGTTCCGAAACGCAGCCACCGCCTTGTCAAAGGCTCCCACCTTGCCGCGGAAGTGGTCATGCGTGGCGCCCATGCCATCGAGCGAGATGCCGACGTAGGAGAAGCCGATGTCCTTGATGCGCTGCGCCCATTCGGGATTGATCAGCGTGCCGTTGGTGGAAAGCGTGAGGCGCAGGCCCTTGCCGGTGGCGTATTCGGCCAGTTCAAAAAAGTGCGGGTGGATCGTCGGCTCGCCGCCGGAAAGCAGCAGGGCGGGCACTTTGTATTCGGCGAGGTCATCGATGACGGCTTTGCACTGCTCCCAGGTGAGTTCACCAGGGTAGAATTTCGAATCGGAATCCTGGTAGCAATGGACGCACTTCAGATTGCAGCGGCGGGTGATGTTCCAGACAACGATGGGGCGGCGCTCAGCGGCGGAAGTTGGGGAACCGTGGCCGCGGCCATAGCGCAGGTGGTCCATGGGCTGGGCGACATCACAGTAAAGACGGGTGAGATTGATCATGACCCGGAATCAACGCACACCCGCGTCCGGGACGCGCCGCCGATCTTGCGCAATGCCTGACCAAGCTTGCCTCAGGCCTGCTCCGTGGTCTGGAAGTCGGGGTAAGCGTTCGCCGCGTGTTCGGTGAAGTCGAGGCCGTTGATCTGCTCCTCCTCCGTAGCGCGGATGCGGACGCAGAACTTGATGAAGGCGAAGACGGCGGTGCAGACAACGAATGAATAGACACTGATGCTCAAAGTGCCGAGAGCCTGAACGCCCAGACGCTGGATGCTGAAACCTTTCTCATCAAACAAGGCCACACACAGCGTGCCCCACCAGCCGCAGGCCAGATGCACCGGCACGGCACCCACGGCATCGTCAATCTTCCAGCGTTCCAAGGCGATCGTCGCCACGGTGGTGATCATCCCACCAAAGGCACCGATGACGATGGCCGCACCGGGTGAGACATTGCCGCAGCAGGCGGTGATGGCCACTGCGCCGCCGAGTGCGCCGTTCATGGCGATGTTCACATCAGGTTTGCCCTGGATGAACCACATGGAGATCATGGCCGCGATGCCTGCAGCCGAGGGGCTGATGGTGGTGTTGACCACCAGACGGCCAATCATGGAGGAGCCGGAAAGGGAGGAGCCGGCATTGAATCCGAACCAACCGAACCACAGCAAGAAGACTCCCAGAGTTACGAGGGGGATATTGTGACCGGCGATCAATCGAGGTGAACCATCCGGGCCGAAACGGCCGGCTCGGGGTCCAACCGCCAGAATCCCCGCCAGAGCGCACGAGCCACCACAGGCATGCACGACGGAGGATCCGGCGTAGTCCACGAAGCCCATGGCTTCCAGCCAGCCTTTGGTCCCATCACCCACACCGAAGGCACCGCCGAAGCTGCCCCAGGCCCAGTGGCCGATGACGGGATAGATCAAGGCCGTGAACAGTGCGCAATACATGAGATAACCCAGGAACTTGGTGCGCTCCGCAACGGCACCCGACATGATCGTGCAGGACACACCGGCGAATCCCACCTGGAAGAACCAGAACACCCAGACCCTGTGATCCCCGGGAAAGCTGGAAAGCCAGAAGCTGTCTGTGCCGATCACCCCATTCCAGGATTTGCCAAACATGAACGCAAAGCCGACGAGCAGGAAGACGATGGCGCAGATGCAGAAGTCGAGGAACGACTTCATGACGATGTTGATCGTGTTCTTCGCACGGCACGCACCGATTTCCAGCATGACAAACCCGGCCTGCATGAAGAACACCATGGAGGCCGTCACGACGATCCATACGTCGTTCAAGTTTAATTGGACCACACCGAGGTCTCCCGAAGCGGGTGGTGCCGGGGCTGCTGGTGCCACCGTAGCTGCCGGTGTTGGGGCTGTTGCTGCGACTGGAACTGCTGCCGCCGCAGGTGTCGCGGGCGTGGTGGCAATTTTTTCCAGCTTTTGGTCATGCTCCTTGAGGGCTGACAAAATGTTGTCCAGCTTGCTGGACACACGGTCTCCCGAATCCAGACGGGTGATGATTCCATCCAGCTTGGTGTCCAGCCGCTCATTGTATTCGATCTTGCCGATGATGCTGTCGAGCTTTCCCTCCATGGCTGGTGCGGCAGGCGCGGGGGCGGGTGGCGGCGCTGGTTGTGTCACCTGTGCTTGAACCAGGGGAGCTGCCTGAAGGACTGCCAGAGTGATGAATAGGAGCGTTTGTTTCATGAAATCAAAGTTTGTGATCGGCCAGAACGGCTTCCAGTTCGCTCATGAGCGCCTGGCGCTTGGTGGTGTTAGGTACTTGTTCGATGAGTTCTACGGCGAGTTTGCGCGTCTCGGCGGGAGAGAGTCGGTAAGGGTCTGGCGTGCCGCGTTTGGCCAGAACGCGGTCGATCATCATCGTTAGCTGAGCGCGGCCCATGACCTTGCCGAGGATGCCCTCGATGTGCTTGCGCAACGCCCACCAATTGCTGGTGGTGCCGCTGATCAGCTCTGCTTTTTCGGTGATCTGCTGCAGTGCGCGCGGGCTGGTGACGACGAGCTCCTCAACCGCATTGGCTGCCACCGGGGCAACAGCCTGAAATTCCGTGGAAGCCTCGCTCAGCACTTTGGCGTGATCATTGAGCATGACCGACGCAGCGCTGGCAGCGAGATCTGAATCCGCACGGGAAGTGAGGAAGAACATCATCACTACGTCATCCTGTATGGCGATGAGCAGAGAACCGCCGTCAAATTCCAGGAAGACCTGGCGCATTTTTCGGCGCACCTGACGGTAGCCTTCGAGCATCTGGATGATTATTTCCCGCAAGTTCTCCGCACGCATGTCGGAGAATGGCATCTGGCGGTAGATGGTGTTGCGGCCTTTGAAAAGCATCACGCCTGCCACGCCGTCAAGGCGCTGCAGGGAGGCTGCGGAGGTGATCACAGAATTCAAACTCATGAGGAAATCGGGATCAGCGTGCCAGTGACTCGCGCACCTGTTTGATTGACCGGCGGTTGCTGCTGATCATCCCGTGCCAGTTGCCAGTCTTCTCCCCCGTGCTGATGGAGGTCTGACCTTCACGGTCTTCCACAATGGCGATTTCCAATCGGCGCATGCCAAGCGTCTCCGCCAGCTTTTCCGCGAAGTAGCTCACGTATTTCACTTCTCCGGCGAAACGCTGGGCGGACTCGGTGTCGCCACCTGACAGGGTTTCGCGTCCCTGGGAGGACTCCATCTTGATGAGACCAGGATCGGGTTCCATACGAACGATGTTGCTGGGTTGCGCACCCGCAGTGTTGCGGGGTGTGGAGATCGGAATGATGCGGGTTGGTTCCATCTAAAGGTACATTTAAGCTTAGCATCACGCGTGCCAACGTGTGCCCCACCTCGTAACAGCTTTGTGAGTGTTGGCCGGCGCACAAAAAAACGGCCCTGATTTCTCAGGGCCGTTCGGCAGGGGATGAATCACCCTCAGGGGGTGAAATGAGGCGGGTATCGACTAGAGCTTGGAGAGGCTGTCATCCAGCGCGGCGATGACCGTGCTGATGCTGGCCTCGGACTCGTCACCCATGTTCGACACGCGGAAGGTCTTGCCCTTCAGCTTGCCGTAACCGCCGTCGATGATCATGCTGTGGTTCTTCTTCAGCAGGGCGATGAAGGCCGCCACGTCGATGCCCTTGTTGTTCGCCACGCAGGTCAGCGACTTGGAGCGGAAGCCTTCGGGGGCGAAGAATTCGAAGCCATTGCGGATCACCCACTCATGCACCATGCCGTTGAGCTTGGCATGGCGTGCGTAACGGTTGTCCACGCCTTCGGCGAAGATCTTCTTGAGCTGATGGCGCCGGCCGTAGATCAGGGAAATGCAAGGCGTGCTCGGCGTCATGCTCTTCTCGCCGTTCGCCTTGAACTCCAGAAAGTCGAAGTAGTAGCCGCGGTCATTGATCGTAGCCGCACGCGCCATCGCCGCCTCGGAGGCGGTGAAGAGCGCCAGGCCCGGAGGCAGCGCGAAGGCTTTCTGGCTGCCGGTCAGCAGCACATCGATACCGAGTTCGTCGAAGTTCACCGGCACGGTGGTGAAGCCGGAGACGGAGTCCGTGATGAACATCACATCCGGGTACTTCTTCTTCAGCGCCGCGATTTCCGCGATGGGGCTGAGCACGCCGGTGGAGGTCTCATTGTGGATGAAGGTCACGGCGTCGAATTCGCCGGTGGCCAGGCGCTTGTCGATCTCATCGGCACGCACGGGTTGGCCCCATTCTACCTGGTAGGCTTCGGCTTCCTTGCCGCAGCGCTTGGAAACGTCCAGCCACTTGTCGGAGAAGGCGCCGTTGCAGCAGTTGAGAACCTTTTTCTTCACCAGATTGCGGATGGAACCTTCCATCACGCCCCAGGCGGAGGAAGTGCTCAGAAACACCTGCTGTTTCGTGCCGAAGAGAGTCTGCAGCATCGGCTGGATCTCGGCATAAAGGTCCTGAAACCCCTTGCCGCGGTGCCCGATCATCGGCTGCGCCATCGCAGCATAGGTGTCAGGGCTGACTTCAACGGGTCCAGGGATGTAAAGTTTGACGTGGGTGCTCATTGCGTGGGTGGAGGGGGGAGGGCGAGTGTAGGGCGCTCGGACGAGCGCGCAAGGGCTGTGTGGGGTGGGCGGATCAGAGACGGTCATGGCGCCTATCCAGAGTCTCCAACCATTACGGGCGGAAAGTCGCCGGTGGAAGCAACCGCCGAGATACCCTACAACAACGGTTGGCTAGGCGGCATTGGCAGACTCCTGAGTGTAGTATGTTGGATCTCCATCGTGCTTCCAAAACACAATGAGACGCGAACACTTCTCACAATGAAAGACCTCGCGGCTATGGACAAAAAGATTGGAAAAGTCGTCCTGGGTTGGCGAGTTTCCGAGGTCGTCCCATTCATCATCCAGAATGAGGCGGAATACCTTCGATCCCGCGAACAGATTCGTTCCGATGCGGTTGCCACATGTGCAAAGAATCGTAGATGCCATAAGAAATGCGAGACGAGAACAGTGGAACAGAAAGATGGTTAGCTCATGCCCACCCCAGCCAGTTTTTGAGAGTCGCGAAATCCCGCACATGCGCCTCGCGGAACTCCTTCAGCACCGCTGCATCCTTCGGATTGCCTTCCAGATATTCGAGATGGAGTGAAATCGGGCCGGAGTAGCCGGTTTTCATGAGCATCTTGCCGTAGGCGGGGTCCACCTGGCCTTCGCCGAGGGGGACGGTGACGAGCTTGCGGCCGTCCCATTTGAAATCTTTGAAGTAGGCGGCGCCGATGTGGTCTTTGACGAGGTTGAACTCCAGGGGCCAGGACAGGCCGCCTTCGCAGGTGGAATGCAGGATGTCGTAGGCGAAGCTGAAGTCCGCCGCCGGATACTCGCGCATGATGGAGAAGATGTCCCACACGGGCGCGCCGAAGTAATCCTTGCCGCTGTGGTTCTGGAACATGGGCTGGATGCCGATCTCTTTGCACAGGGCCACGAGGTCCTTGATCTTGGGGCGCACGGCCTGGAGCTGCTCCCAGATGGGCTGCTTGAGGTCGTACTTGTAGTAGTTCATGCGGAAGCGCTTCACACCCAGCTTGGCCGCTGTGCGCAGCACTTCCTCCGTACGCTGCTCCTTGCTGACTTCGTTAATGCCGGAGGTCAGGATGGTCATTTCCAGGCCCTGCTTTTTCAGCGCCTCGATGTACTTCGGCAGCTCATCCACCACCTTTTCCGGCTCGATGTGGCCTTTGGGGCGGATCGGTGACTCCACACCATTGAAGCCTGCCTCCGCGCCCAGGGTGGCGATTTCGTCATAGCTCAGGCCAATGAGGTGCTTGGTGAAAAAACACACGGTGTTCTTCGATTTCGGCGTTTCCGCCATCAATGGAGCCGTAAAAGCCAAACTTGAGAGGTTGCGCAGGAAAGTACGTCGTGTGTTCATGAGGAAGCTTGAACAACGACATCGCACGTCCGACTCCTTCACTCAACATGCATTCCCTTTCCGGCCAGAACATCATCCTCATGGGGGGCACGACGGGGCTGGGTGCCCGAGGCGGCGGAGCGTGCGGTGGAGCTGGCGGTGGGGGAGTTTGGCAGGGTGGACGCGCTCTACCACGTCGCTGGCGGCAGCGGTCGCAGCCGGGGAGACGGGCCGCTGCATGAAATGACCGAAGAGGGCCTGCGCTACACGCTCGACCTCAATTTGAACTCCGTCATCTACTCGAACCGCGCAGCGATCCGGCAGTTCCTCAAGCAGGGCAGCGGTGGCGTGATCCTCAACATGGCCAGCGTGCTCGGCTACTCGCCCTCCGCGCAGTTTTTCGCCTCGCATGCCTATGCAGCAGCAAAGGCAGGCATCATCGGTTTCAGCAAATCCATCGCCGCGTACTACGCGCCGCAAAACATCCGCGTGAACGTCATCGCCCCCGCGTTGGTGGAGACGCCGATGTCCCAGCGCGCCGTGAGCAACGAGAACATCATGAACTTCGTCAAAACCAAGCAACCGCTCGACGGTGGCCGCATCGGCCAGCCCGAGGACTGCGATGCCGCCGCTCTGCTGCTGCTCTCGCCCGATTCCCAATTCATCACCGGTCAGGTCCTCGCTGTCGATGGCGGGTGGACTGTCAGCGAAGGCCAGCTCCAAGCATCATGAGCCAGGCCATTGGAATCGATCTCGGCGGCACGAACATCAAGGCCGCGCTCGTGGACACCGCCAGTGCCCGTACTCTCGCCACGCTTTCGAAGCCCACCCGCGATGGCGAGTTCGATGGTGACACGCCGCGCTTCGCCCTCACCGTGCGTGAGATCGTGCAGGAATTCGAAGCGCAGGCCGGGCAAAAGCTTCGCGTCGGGCTCTCCGCCCCCGGGTTGGCAAATCCGGACGGCCATTGCATCGACTGGATGCCGGGCCGTATGCACGGGCTCGAAAAATTCCACTGGTCCGAGTTTATTGAGCGCGACTGCCGCGTGCTGAATGACGCCCACGCCGCGCTGCTCGGTGAAGTCTGGGCCGGAGCGGCTAAGGACACGCAGGACGCCTTCATGCTCACGCTCGGCACGGGTGTCGGTGGCGCGATCTGGAGCGGCGGACGCCTGCTCAAAGGCAAGATCGGTCGGGCAGGGCATCTGGGGCACATCACCATCGATGCGAATGCGCCGTGCGATGACTTCAACACCCCCGGCAGCTTGGAAGACGCCATCGGAAATCAGACCATTGCCCAGCGTGGTGAAGGACGTTACGCCACCACCCACGCGCTGCTAGATGCCTTGAGTGCTGGCGATGAACATGCCGCCAAAGTTTGGCTCAGGTCCGTCCGCCATCTCGCCGCCGCCATCGCTTCGCTAGTCAACGTGCTCGATCCCGAAGTCGTCATCGTTGGCGGTGGTATCGCCGTCGGCGCCGGTGCCCGTCTGTTTGATCCGCTGCAACAAGCTCTCGCAGGTTTCGAATGGCGGCCCGGCGGCCATCAGGCCCTCATCGTTCCTGCCAAACTCGGCGACAGTGCCGGATGCCTCGGCTCCGTTTTTAATCTCCTGCAAAACTCATGACTCCCGCCCTCCAATACCTCGACGCCAGCCAAGGCCTACTCAATCGTGTCCGTGATCAGCTTCCGCTCATTCAGCAGGCCGCCGACATGTTCTCAAAGACGATCCTCGCCGGACAGATGGTGCACGTCTTTGGCTCCGGCCACAGCCGTATTTTGGTGGAGGAAATGTGGCCGCGCTACGGCTCCTTCCCGGGCTTCAATCCCATCGTTGAACTCTCTCTCACATTTCACAATCTCGTCGTCGGCGCAAACGGCCAGCGGCAGGCCATGTTCCTCGAAAACGTCAGCGGTTTGGCGAACCGCATCCTGCGGAATTTCGATCTCCAGCCCGGCGACAGCGCCCTCGTGATCTCAAGCGGCGGCTGCAACGTCGTGCCAGTTGAAATGGCCGAGGAGTTCCAACGGCGCGGCGTCAAAGTCGTCGCGATCATCAGCACGACGCACAGCGAGGCCAGCACCAGCCGGCATCGCGATGGAAAGAAGCTGCAGGACTTCTCCGACATCGTTTTGGATACAGGCGCGCCGGTTGGCGATGCGATGATCAAGATTGAAAACCTCGACACCCCCGTCGCCCCCGGGAGCACCGTGGGCGGGTGCCTGCTGGTGAACGCCGTCAAAGCCGAAGTGGCCGACCGGCTGGTCAAAGCCGGTCAGCCACCGAAGGTGCTCACAGCAGGAGCTGTTGTCGGAACTGAGAAGGCGACGGAGCTGTTTGAAGCCGCGTATGACGAGCACGCCCGACGAATTGCGAAGTATTATGCGAAGCTGGGGGCTTAATCACATTGCACCTTCCCGCCGCATCGGTTGTGCTTTGCGGCTTGGGCTTGGCGATGATCTGCGCGAGCGAATAAGGTCACAGAATCATGCAATCCCAACCCCTCCGCACCTCCGTTATCGGCAGTTATCCGTTTCCTGGCTGGCTGGAATTTTCGGCGCGGCATCTCGCGGAATTTGGCAGCGCTGACATCACGGAAATGCAGGATGATGCCGCGCAGGTGGCGATCCAGGATCAAATCGCCTCAGGGCTGGATGTCATCACGGACGGCGAGCAGACGCGGTTTGATTTCAATCTGTCCTTCTACGGCTTCATCGAGGGCATCGCGCTGGAACCCGCCAGTCCCCGGCGTTTTGGGCCGCCGGCGCATGATCAGCGCGGCAAGCATGAAATCGTCGGCGAACTGCATGCGCCACGTGGTTTGGGCGTGGTGGAGGAATTTGAGCGTCTGCAGCGTCTTGCTTCACACACGGGCAAGCGCTTGAAGGTCTCTGTGCCTGGACCCTACACCCTCAGCGGCCGATTGGCACCAAATGCGCAATACAAAGACCGCTACGCCATCACCGAGGCGCTGCTGCCCATCGTGAACCAGGAGATCGCCAATCTCGTGGCGGCGGGTGCTGAGGAAATCTGCGTCGATGAACCCAGCATGAGTTGTTACGGTTTCCGCGAGGATACCAAGCGCTTTGTGGACATCTTTAATCGCACCGTGGAAAGCGGGTATGGAAAGACCCGAATCTGCACGCACCTGTGTTTTGGTAATTTCAAAGGGCATCCAGTGGGCTATCGCAAATACGCACCACTTTTTCCCGCCTTTTTAGATCTGCACTGTGATGAAGTGCATGTGGAGATGGCCAATCGCGAGTATGCGGAACTGGCCATCATCGGCGAAATCGCCAAGCGCACGGACGTGGCCGTGGGTATCATTGACGTCAAAAGCTACTACATCGAATCACCCCAAAATATCGAAGAAGCTGTCCGCGCTTGCCTGAATCATGCTCCGGCAGAAAGACTCGTCTTTGCGCCAGATTGTGGGCTTAGCCAAACCGCACGCTGGGCAGCCAAGCAAAAACTGGCCAACATGGTGGCTGGCGTGAAAAGTGTCCGCGCCAAACTGTAAATGACGAAATAAAATCGATGACAATTTAACTTTAAACTTTTATTGGCTGCGAGTGCGGCCTAGCCTAGAGGAGCACGTTAG
>JAPLUN010000266.1 GCA_026397715.1 Verrucomicrobiota bacterium | reverse complement strand
CTTCACACAGTTCTCATCCAGAATTCGCCGCACCTTCCCCGACCACAGCGCCGCCGCATCCGCCCCATGCAAGAGGGAGGCCGCAGTGAGTGAGATGCAAAAAATGGAGGCGATCAGGACGTAGCGCGGCATGCAGAGTTCAGGCACAGATGAGGGTATGAAACTACAGCGTTCACCTGCATTTCTTGCGGAGAAAAGGCGGGGCATTCGGAGCGCCCAGATTTTATACCGCAGAGGTAGGAACGCCGCAGAGATTGTCTCTGAAAAATCTCTGCGGCGTTCCCCCCTCTGCGGTGTGATGATTGGGTTCGGATTTCTGAAGTACGACAGACACTCCTGTCTGTCGGCCAGCGGCACCGCCATTCCTCAGGCAGGCACCGATATTTAAAGGGCCATCGAAAGCGTCAGACTCCTGCAGTTTAAAACGATCCAGACCAGCCTCAAACTCATTCGAATCGCCGCACTCACCGCCCCTTCCCCGTCCACTTAAAAGGCCAGAACGGTGTGCCTCCAAAGTTGAGATCCCCGTCACCCAACAAACCAGTCTTCCTGTCCTTGCGCAGCAGCCATGCTTCACGCGCGGTGGCAAACAGATGCATCACCGGCCACTTCGGGCTCTGCCCCTCCAGGTGCAGCGTGATCTCTCCCGCATCGCTGATTTCATAGGTGCCTTTGTATTCACCAATGGCGGCCCCGAACTCGGTCAGTTCGGCCTTGTCTGGGTGCGTCAGCCTGACCATCGCATCGGAGTCACCGCCTTGGATATTCCCATTTCGGCTCGCAAAGCTCGCGCCACCCGGATGTGCCGCAAGCCACTGCGTCGCAGCCGCCTTGTCCAGCCACTGCTTCGGCAGACCATTGGCTGCCGAGGCCACGCCAGCCCCCAGCCATAAGCTCAAGCACACACTGACGATCAAAACTCGGGTCATAAAAAAGCTCTTCGGGAAAAGTATCGCCCATCCGTCACCCTTCCCAAATCATAAATCATAAATCATAAATCATAAATTCCTACCTCGTCTCCTTCAGCCCGCGTGCCTTGTCGATGAGCTGCAGAAACTCGCCGCGATAGCCCTGCTTGTCAGCGCCTTTGCCATCCAGCCCCAGTCTCCGCACGGTTTCCCAGCTCAGCGAGCCTTTGTAGCTGGAGTCGCGCAGCAGCAGGCCAAAGCCCGCCACGGCGGCGCTGAATTTGTACTCCTCACTGCTCGCCGTCAGCGTCCTGCCATCGTCCTTCGTCGGCACTTCGATGAGCTTGCTCAGATCACTCTCAGGCTCCTTGTAGCGCAGCTTCACCGTCATCATCTCGCCGCTCTTCGCCGCTTCGGCGAGTTGTGCAGCAGAGATCGCCGGAGCTTGATACTTCAAGCTGTCCACGGCAGGGCGCCCCTCCGCACCCGCGGGCAGATTCGCCGGCACGATCTCATACAAGGCCACCACGCTGTGACCTGCGCCGATCTCGCCTGCGTCCTTCGTGTCATCGTTGAAATCCTCCTTCGCCAGCAGGCGGTTTTCATACCCAATCAGCCGATAGCTGCGCACCGCCGCCGGATTAAACTCCACCTGGATTTTCACATCCTTCGCGATGGTCACCAGCGTGCCGCTCATCTGCTCCACCAGCACCTTGCGCGCTTCGCTGAGGCTGTCGATGTAGGCGTAGTTGCCGTTGCCTTTGTCGGCCAGAGTTTCCATGGTGCGGTCCTTCAGATTGCCGCTGCCAAAGCCCAGCACGCTGAGAAACACCCCCGTCTTCGCCTTGTGCTTGATGAGTTTTTCCAGCTCCTCCGGGGAACTCGTGCCGACATTGAAGTCACCGTCTGTGCAGAGGATCACGCGGTTCACGCCGCCCTTGATGAAGCCCGCCACGGCCTGCTCATAGGCCAGCTTGATCCCCGCGCTGCCGTGCGTGCTGCCGCCCGCGCTCAGACGGTTGATCGCGCCGAGGATTTCTTCCTTCTTCTCCCCGCTCGTCGGTGGCAGCACCACGCCGCTGCTGCCTGCATACACCACCATCGTCACGCGATCCCCTTCTCCGAGCTGCTCCGTGAGCATGCGCAGAGACTGCTGCACCAGCGGCAGCTTGGCAGGCTCATTCATGGAGCCCGACACATCCACGAGGAAGACCAGGTTGCTCGCCTTGCGGTCCTTGTCCATCTCACGGCCTTTGATGGCGATGCGTGCCAGCCTGTGCACCGGCTGCCAGGGGCAGGGCGCCAGCTCCACGCGCACGCCGAAAGGTTCCTTCGCATCATGCGCCGGGCCTTCTTCGGCGGTGGGGAAATAATTCACCAGCTCCTCAATGCGCACCGCATCCGGCGGCGGGATCATGTTCTGATTCAGGAAGCGCCGCACGTTCGCATACGACGCCGTGTCCACATCGATCGACAGCGTGGACAGCGGCTCACGCGCCACGTCTTTGAGTTCGTTTTCGATGATGCGGGTGTAGCTTTCGCCAGAGCTCGGCTGGCTTTGCGGCGCGGGCATGGGCTCATCAGGCATCGCAGTGTTTCCGAGATAGAAGTCATCTGTCTTCACATCCTTGCCCAGCACGACCTGACCCGACTGCACCACCAGCGGCACTTTATCCTCCCATGTCTCTGTTATTTGGGCCAGCATCTTGGACCGCTTCGGGTCATAGTGTTCTTTCTCCTGCGCCGCCGCTTTTGTTGGATTCATCACCATCGGCAGATCCATGGCAACAGCAGCCGACGAATTAAACGTGACCGGACTGGCAGGTGCAGCCGTGGTGGAGCTCACATTGCCACCCGCCGCCCCTGCCTGGGGTTTCTGCACGCCCGGTCCGCCTGTGGTGAAGGTCGCGAAGTCCTTGCCATCCCTCGTAGCCCATCCGCCGAAGACTAATACCGGAGGCGAAGCCGGTGCAGCAGCAGACTTCGCGCCTGCCACAATGCCACCGCTGACATCCAGCGACGCGCCCGCAGTGCGGTTCATCGGTGCTAGTTCATCCATCAGCGGAGCAAACCCATCGCCTCTCGGCATCGCCTTCCCATTGGACACACTCAACGTGCCGCCATTGATCGTGGTGCTGCCGGTGTAGGTGTTGGCGCCTGTCAGGACCAGCGCGCCAGCGCCAGCTTTGGTGATGGCTCCTGATCCGGAAACCGTACTACCATACGTCTCGCCCCCCCCCGGAGCGGAGAGTGCAGCGTTTCCAAACGTCACCGCCTCCGGCTTGGCAGGTGTCGGAGTCAAAGATCCGCTAAAGGTCGTAACACCGCCAGAGATCGTCGTGTAGCCGCTGTAGCCCGCTGCACCCTTCAGATCCAGCGTGGTGGCATCGCTCGCGCTCATGGGAGTTGCAGCGACCACATTCCCCAGCGAGTTCGTCCCCGCCACAGCGTAGGTCGGCATCGGCGCCGCGCTGCTCACACTCGATGCCGACGTCAAGGTCACGGACCCAATGTTCGCATTGGCAGCGGGAGGCGAAGTGACTGCCGGGCAGCCAGTGGCGATCATCGTCCCCGCTGCAGGGAGCTTGCCGGGCTGCGACGCACTAGCATCGCCAGCGGCAGGCACATCCGCCCAGGCAGCAGCCGATGGGCCGTCAAATTTGAAGGAAGACCTGCGCGGAAGTTCGATGGGACCTGCATAAACAAACTCACGCGTCACCTCCATCGTGGCCCTCGTCCCAGACTTCGTCGTGACCACCGGCGCGCCCATCAGATCCACAGGCAGCTTCTTGCCAGAGGAGTGGAGTACACCGCCATTCATCACCACAGCCCCAGAGCCCAGCACGGCACTCGCATCGCTGGAGGACTTGCTCAACGCAGTCTCATTGAAAACAGCCGCCTGCAAGTCACTCACCTCGGAGGCATTTGCGAGTGACGCAGAGATGTCACCGACACTGGGTCGGTCAATGAGGCGCGACTGGGCGGCTGTGGCGAAAGAAATCACCCCGGGTGAATTCGCATCCTTATAAGAATTCAACGGCGTCCATCTGGGTGTCGAATTAAAGACTACAGTCTCTCTGACAGTGGATAAATGATTAGATAGTAAGTGGTTGGTGTTTGGTTATAGTTT
>JAPLUN010000475.1 GCA_026397715.1 Verrucomicrobiota bacterium | reverse complement strand
GCTCATCGGCAGCTTCATCGTCGTCTTCCTCGCCATCCATCCGTTTCAGGATGGCAACGGACGCCTCTCCCGCGTGCTCACCACGCTCATGCTGCTCCGTGCCGGTTACGGTCACGTTCCCTTCAGCTCACTGGAGAGCATCATCGAGGCATCCAAAGAAGGCTACTACCGTGCCCTCCGCCGCACGCAGACCACGCTCAGCTCCAAGAAGCCCGACTGGGAAGCCTGGCTCATCTTCTTCCTCCGCTCTCTCGTGAAGCAAAAAGACGCCCTCGCCAAGAAGATCGCGATCGAGGACACCCAAGCCGCCGACCTCCACCCGCTCGCCAGGAAAATCGTCGCCCTCCTGCCCGATCACGAAACCCTCACGCTCAGCCAGATCGTGAAGCTCACCCAAGGCAAGCCCAGCACCGTAAAGCTACGGCTGAAGGAACTTGTGGAGAAAGGCTGCCTCTTGCCGAAGGGCCAAGGGCGCGGGGCGTATTATGTGAGAAAGAGCTTATGACAATTGGCTGCCTCCTCCGGCAAAAATTGATTTCTCCCACATTACTTTGCAACCTGTCCCATCATGAGCATGCCCACACTCCCTGAAAGCGTCCGTCAAAGCGCCTTGATCCTGGCTTTGGACGAGAAGCTGAAACAGCAGCAGCCCGTGGTTTTTGATTACTGGGGTAAGTTCAAAGAGCTCCGCGAAAGAGTGTCTGCCCAGGTAGGCGAGATGAAGGTTCTTTTTCCTGAGTTCACCGCGCACGATGAGCCTCAGCACCTCGCGAGGCTCTTTGGAATTGCTGACAAGTTGCTTGGTTCCGAACGCTTCGACCGAATGAATGCGGCTGAACTCTTCCTTTTGGCCTGCGGCCTTTACGCACATGACTGGGGGATGGCAGTCGGAAGAATTGAACTCGAATACCTTCGTTCATTTTGCGCGTCGAAGGTAGATTCGGAAGTCTTCACGCCACTCGACGACGAACGCCAACGTCTCGACCAGTTTGTTACCAAATACGGTATCGGCAGGCCTGATTCAGGGGCGCTGCCAGTTCTGAGCGATGAGCACCTCCGGCAATACATTCGAGAGACTCATGCTTGGCGGAGTGGCGTTCGTGCCAGGGCCTTCTTCCAATCTTCTGGCTCAGGCGTCCCCCAAGCGGTCGAACGAGTTTGTCAGGGACATTGGCTCGACTTTTCACAACTCGATGATGAGCACCGCTTCTCCGGACAGCAGGGCATACTCGGCCACACGGTCAACCTCAGGGCGGTAGCCATCTATGTCAGGCTGGTTGACTTGTTCGATATTGCCGATGATCGAACACCATACGCTGTGTGGCGGTTTGTGTCGCCCGCTGACGGCCGGGCGGCAATGGAGTGGAAGAAGCACCGTGCTCTCAGCCCCGTCACGTTCCCGCAACATGGAGATGGCCGGTGCGTGCGATTCGATGGTTTGACCACCGATCCCGAAGTATGGGCGGAACTTGAAGACCTTCGGCGATATTGTGAAGAGCAAATCGATGGCTCCATGGACCTCCTGGCACGCCATCTGGACGTTCGTCATCAGCTTGATCTCAGAAAGTTGGATTGGCGAGTCACCGCCGAGCGCTTCAAGCCGATCAGTATCCGGTTCGAGTTCCACCGGGAGCGGATGTTCTCCATTCTCGCCGATGAGATCTATCAGGGGGACAGCCACGTCTTTCTGCGGGAACTACTCCAGAACAGCATTGATGCTGTGCGTTTGCGGAAAGCACTCCTTGAACGTCGCAATCAAAGGCTTGGTACCACTAGGAATGTGGGGCTTGGCTTCGACGATGCGATTTACTTCAAGGTCACTCACTCCGACGACGGAGACGCCACTGTGGTCTGCCGAGATTTCGGCATCGGGATGGATGACTACATCGTGAGGAACTATCTGGCTGTCGCAGGTGTAAGTTACTACCAGAGTGAAGACTTTCGTCGGCAGGGACTGAACATGGATCCCATCTCGCGCTTTGGCGTGGGCATCTTGAGTTGTTTCATGGTTGCCAACCGAATCGAGATCGAAACCTGCCGTGAACCTCAATCCGGAGAAGCGCGACAGCCCCTGCACATCGATGTTCCGGCTGTTGACAAACAATTCCGCATTTTCGTCGGCACCCCAGACGCCGATATTGGCACAGCCGTTACAGTTCACGTTATAGGCAGTAAACTCAAGAGCGATGTGCGACGCGATCCGACTGATGAAGGTGAACAAAAACCGAATCAGCTCAAAGTAGCGGAGTATCTAAAGGCTATCGCAGGTTTCGTGGAGTTTCCAATTATCGTGGATGACGGTGGGAAGAGGACCGTGATTCTACATCCCGAATTGCCTTCCACTGAGGGTGAAAGCTTCAAATTAGAAGGTTCAACGCTCGAGGTTTGGCAGAAACCAATGGCTTATGCGTGGGACAGAGCGTTCGCGCCGCAGGATGCCCATCTGGCAGAAAAGCATCTCATGGAAAGATCCTTGGACTTGAAAAAGGATTTGGGCCTGGAGAACTACGAAGGGTCCGTGACTTATATTATCCCACGATCAAAGGACACTACCATTTCGAGGGCAAGCGGGATCGGCGCTTCTGACGGACTGGTTGTGCACACAGGAAGTGAGAAGGTGTACATGCGCTGCGAGCGAGCCTACGGATCGTTATGGATGGGCAAATCTGGCCTCTCCCGGAGTAGCCAGTCGAATCACGCTTTGGCCGTTTATCGTGATGGTTTGCTGCTTGCCGATGCGGAGCCTCCCAAGCGGGAAAATCGCATTCAGATGTTCAGTTCAATGATTCAGTGGCCTCCGCCATCACTCAGGGTGAACCTGCCCAAAGATGTCTCAGGGGTTCCGGATGTTTCACGTCGTGCACTCCTGGGAACAGCGGCCACTTGGGATGAACTCATCTGGCGCGGAGTAACGAAACATCTGGCCACGCACACCATTGCTGAAATCTTGAAGGAGGAATGCCTGCCCAGGATCAGGTCATTGTCGAAACTTGCGCATTTCTACCATTTAACACCAGAGGAGCTGGCAGAGCTGGTTCCGCCAGAGAAGTGGCCGCTCCTGACGCTGATGCCGGGCAGAGGCGTCGAGATTCGAGACGGTTGTCTTTCACCTGCGGGCAAAGTGTGGTCGGCACCTTCCTATTTGAATTCAATCATGATGTCTGCACTCGGTTGGGAGTCATATCCTTCCCCCAAATCGTCGCAGGCATTCCTTCGCAATTGGAAGGGGGAATCAGGGGTCGCCATTCTTGAATTGGCTCGCATTTACTCTAATGAGATGATCAACAGAATGGCAGCTCAAACGAACGCTTCATCCGTTATCGTTACGGTTCGTTAGCCCTCCGTTTCCTGGTCTGCCGGCGCTCTCTGAGACTGAATACATCCTTCTGGCACCAAAGCAGATGCCAGAACTCAAGGCAATCAGCGCAGCCGCAGCCGATCCTTCGACATTGGATCCCGATTTGTGGTGTGCCCTGCACTCGGCGTGGTGGTCACGAGAAGTATCCCCGATTATCAATGCTGTTCCATTTGCCCCGCCGTTTGAGTCCTTCTTCCTCGGTCCTGCACATGAGTTAAACCTTCGCCACCCAATGACGGTGCATCTCATCAGGTGCGCAGCTTCGATCCGCCTTCAGCTGTCGAATCTCCGTCATCGTTCTGCAATCATAGGACAAGCGGAAGATCAGATGAAACTGGTGGCAGAATCGCTGCACAAGCCAGAGACGTTAAACCGGCTGACGCAGCAGTTAGTGGCGTTTCTAAAGAGCCACAAGATGCTGGATTTCACAGGCATCTCCCCGTCCGTCAATGCAAACGATTACGTTCCTGTGCCGAAGAACGCCCACCTGATGCAGCGAGCGTTAAGGCCTAATGAAAAAGAGAAGCTAAAGTTTGCCAAACTCACATCACCATACTTCCGAGAGTTCGGATTCCCACTGACGACCACCGTGCCAGAAGAGGTTCCGGAGACGATCGTCAAGGTGATCTCGAAGCTAAAGTAAGGTCTAAACCCGTCGCACTTAGCACAGAATCATAAGCCGGAGCGCTGGAGGATGGCTTCGGCTTCAGGACGCAGGCTGGCGGGATCCGTGAGGAAATCACCACCACAGTCGAGGGTGGGGAACCGCCAGACGGCCTTGGGCTTTGGGTCCTCGCGGAAGCGGGTGATGAAGTGCTCTGCTGCCTTGCGCATGACCTCCGAGAGCGACCAGTCCTGCTGCTCGGCGATCGCTTTGAGCCGCTGATAAAGCGGGTCGGGGAACTGGATTTGGGTCCGTGTCATGATGTCTTTTATCCATCATAACAACGATGCCGTCAAACTGTCGGCAGCAGGCTACTTGCGCAAAGTGCGCCTCACGGCATCACGGCTTCGGAAGCGGAACCCGGGCTTTTGGAGCGGGTTTGGGGTCGAGGTTCTGTTTCAAATCTTCCTCGGTGACCACGGACTCCACTCCATTGGCGGGAACGGTTGCTTTCGCGGTCCAAAGGATCGCGTTGAGCACGAGCTTCCGCTGATCGTTGTTGGCCCAGCCCTTGTGAAAATGGCCGCCGGTGAAGCCAAAGCCTCTGCCTCCGCCGGTCCGCTCCGCTGCCCACGCGACGTGTTGGGGGACCTTGTTTGCCACGGCCTTGCGGACATCGGGATTGCCAGAGCGCATGCCATCAGGACGGCTCATGGTGGAGTCCGGTGGCACGGCGGTTAAGATCGGCCTCACGGACGCCAGGCCCTCGCGGAAACGCATGTGGAAATACCACTCGTCATTGGTTGAAAAGGAATGCACGCCGCTGGTGATCGGGTGCTCGGGCAGGGTGGTGAAGTCCGCCTGCCAGTGCGGATTCACACTCCAACTCGGGTCGCAGTATCCACCCATCCAATCCAGAAACTCAGCCTCGCCCTTGTTCTTGGGCACCTCAGTGGCCCAGTGCAATGCCATAAAACCACAGCCACGCTTCATCTCCGCGGAGAGCTGCTGAAGGTGATCCCCCTGCAACGCCGGATGCATAGTAAACCCATCCGCATAAATCAAAATGGTGTCAGCGGATTTGATCTCTTCTTCCG
>JAPLUN010000235.1 GCA_026397715.1 Verrucomicrobiota bacterium | reverse complement strand
TGGCAGCGGGATGTCTTCGTCAGTTCCTCCATTGGGCCCTCAAACATGATGTTGGAAAGCGAGTAGCCAAGGGTGGCATCGGCCTGGTCAAAGAGGGCGCGGACGGTGGGATAGCTTTCGGCAAGATCTTTGCCCATGCCGACTTTTTGGGCGCCTTGACCGGCGAAGAGGAGGACTGCGTTCATTCTAGGATGCTGGATACGAGAGACTGGTTGTTAAATAAGGGGAGGGGATCACTGAGCACGGTCAGTGGGGCCGGTCAAGAGGTCGCGAATGGCTGGGCTCTGGGCGATGACCGCCGCCGTCAGGAGTTCGGTGCCGCGTTGCATGGCTTCGGCCAGGGGCATTTCCCTGGGTTTGATGGCGCAGAGGAGGTCAAAGCGGGTGCGGAGCTGGTCTTCGGCCTCGATGGCCCCGGCAAAGGCGGCCACAGGTTTGCCGAGTTCGCGGGCCATGTCGGCGACGCCCATGGGGCCTTTGCCGTGGAGCGTCTGGGCATCCAGCCGGCCTTCACCGGTGACAACGAGGTCGGCGGCGGCCACACGTTTACGCAGATGGACGAGATCGGCGATCAAATCGAAGCCGCTGGTGAGTTTGGCTCCGCAGAAAGCCATGAGGCCAAAGCCGAGACCACCGGCGGCTCCTGCGCCGGGAATGTCTCGGTGATCGACACCGAGATCTCTTTTCGTGATGTCAGCGAGGTGCAGCAGACGATTTTCAAAGAACTCAAAGTCCGCCACGCCCTTCTGCTTTCCGTAGACCTGCGTGCAGCCATGGGGGCCGAGCAGGGGATTGTTCACGTCACAGGCGACCAGGATTTCGGGAAACTCACCCTCCGGCGGTTCGATACTGGCCAGCAGGTCCATGTTGGCGATGATCGGCTCCAGCGGTGCACCGGAAGCATCCAGAAAGCGAAACCCCAGCGCTGCCGCCATGCCGATCCCGGCGTCATTCGTGGCGCTGCCGCCGATGCCGATGATGATGCGCTGCACGCCACGCTCCATGGCATCCTGCAGCATCAAACCCGTACCGTGCGTGCTGGCCTTGGCCGGATTCAGCGGAAGGTCACCGACCATGGCAAGACCGGACGCAGCACTCATTTCCATGATGGCTTCCAGATGTTCTGGTTCGCGGACGAGACCATAGCGTGCGGTGACCGGGCGGTTTTGGGCGTCAAAAGTGGCGGTCTCACACCACTCGCCATTCAGTGCGGTCACGACCGACTCAGCAGTGCCTTCCCCCCCGTCGGCTATCGGGCAGAGGTCGCAGACGGCTTCTGGCAAAGTCTGATTCAGGGCCGAGGCGATGGCCTGAGCAGCCTCCGTGGCCGGGATGGAGCCTTTGAACTTGTCGATGGCGATGAGAATGCGCATGAGCCGCGTATGATGCCAAGCCCCGGCGGGCTGCCAAGCGATCAAGAAAAGAATGGCGCTGCATCTTCAAGCCGTCTCAACGGCGCATTTTACGTGGGGAGGTTGCTCTGAACCCGCCCACCGCAAAAGGGCCTCTTTGGCTGCTGACTTGTTGACGTTGAGTCCCTCCGACCGCTCCGGACCTCTTGTCAGGGAATTGTAAAAAACCTTGAATTGGCCTTGATTTAACAACGTAATTATTATTAATTTTATAGTAATTATGTCAATCGCCGCCCTGGCAGAGATCAGTTCACCTCTGATCGCATCCAGCACAGATCGCTCCGTAAGGAATGGTTTAGATAAAATTGTGCCTGCTCCCAACCGTTTCGAGAAGGAACAGATGGAGCTTAATCTGCGCAATGCGAGGATGGGGGCCTGGTTTGTGATGGTCCTCGTTCCTTTGTGCAGCTTCCTTGACTGGATGGCCTATCCTGCCGATTACTGGCAGTTTCTGGTGCTGCGTCTGGCCTGTGCGGCCAGTTGCGTGCCTTTGCTGCTGGCGCTGAATGGATCACTCGGGCGGAAATACTGCGGTGCTTATCCGATCATTCTGCCACTGCTGCCGGCTTTGATGATCTGCTTCATGATCTACCTCAGCGGTGATCCAGGCTCCGGCTATTACGCGGGGCTCACGCTGTGCATCGTGGCCACGTCGTTTGTCTTCCATTGGACGTTCCGTGAGATCGGCATCACGCTCGGCCTCGTCGTGCTGGCCTACTTTGCCGCCACCCTGCCCAATCTGAAATTCAGCGATTCTCATGCCCTGGGGATTTTCGTGAATAACACCGGCTTCATTCTGCTGAACTGTGTGGTCCTCTATTTCGGCAGCCGCCAGCATCACGCGATCCGCCTGCGCGAATTCGCCAACCGCTGCAAGGTGGAGGATCAGCGTGAAGAGCTGGCCGCACGCAATGAGGAGCTCACCGCCACGCTGAAGCGTTTGCGCGAAACGGAAGCCCAGCTCGATCAGAGTGAAAAGCTGGCCTCCATCGGCCGGCTCAGCGCCGGGATCGTGCACGAGATCAACAACCCGCTGAACTACGTGAAGTCAGCGATCTATCTGCTCAAGAAAAAAGGCAGAGCGCTGCCGCCTGATATTGCCGAGACCTTCACCAGCATTGCCGAAGACATCGGCGAAGGCATCGACCGCGTGGCTGCCATCGTGTCGGATCTGCGAACCTTTGCGCATCCGGAAAATCGTGGTTCCAGACCGGTGAATCTGCAGGAGACAGCGCGCAAGGCGCTTCGCCTTCTGGCAAAAGAGATCGGTGACCGCGGAGTCATTCTGGTGGACGAGATCCCGGCGGACGTCATCGCGCAGGGCGACGAGAACTACCTCATCCAAATTTTGCTCAATCTGGTGCAAAACAGCCTGGATGCGCTGGCCGGCCGGCCCTCGCCCACCATCTGGCTCAAAGCCTGCGAAACCGCGAACGGTGTGGATTTCATCGTGCGGGACAACGGCACGGGCATTCCAAAGGAAAACCTCTCGAAAATCTTTGATCCCTTCTTCACCACCAAGCAGGTGGGGCAGGGCATGGGCCTGGGCCTGAGCATCTGCTTCCGCATGATCCAGCAGATGGAAGGCGAAGTGAAGATCGACACTGCGGAGGGCAGCCACACGCAGTTCACTTTGAGCCTGAAAAAACCTGCGACCAACTGATACTGATGTCGAGCACGCTGCTATCGCCTTATCATATTCTCTACGTCGATGACGAGGAGAAGGCGTTGCATTACTTCAAGGAGATCTTTGGTGATGAGTACACGATCCACGTCGCCAACAACGCGATGGACGGCTACCGCATCCTGCAAAATTACGGTCCGCAGATCGGCCTGCTGCTCACAGATCAGCGCATGCCGGGGCCCAGCGGCATTGAGTTGATGGAGCATGCACGCAAGCTCAATCCCAACCTCGTGCGCATTCTCGTCACGGCCTACACAGACTATCAGGCGGCGGTGGATGCGGTGAACTCCGGGCGCTGCTTCCGCTATCTGCACAAGCCCTGGGATCCAGATGAGCTTAGCGTGGTGATCAAGCACGCGCTGGACTACTACCATGCGCTCATCGAGCGCGAACGTCTGCTGGTGGAAAAGGCGGAAAGCGTGCGCAACATGCTCTCCGCAGACAAAGTTTCAGGACTCGGCATCCTCGCGGAAGGATTGAATCATCACCTGCGCAATGCGCTCACGGTCGTGCGCGCATTCATTGACCTGGCACCAATGAAACTCATGGAGGAGATCGGCGGCGCCCATCCGCGTGACCCGTCATTTTGGATCGATGTGCAAAATCAGGCACAGTCCCAGCTCGAGCGCATTCAGTCCATGCTGGCCCGTCTGGCCGAGGCCTCTCACTCCAAACGTCTGGACCGTTCGGACCAATGTCATCTCAGCAGCATCATCAACGAGATGCTCGACATGTTTTCCGCGCAGATGAAGGAAAAGAACCTGAAAATCGAAGTCTCGGTCGATCCAAGTCTGCCACCGGTCCTGGTCCATGGTGCGCGCTTCCGCCAGATGTGGCGTTTGATTTTCATGGAGGAGCTTACGCACCTCAGTCCCGGCGACAGCATTCACATCAGCGCGAAAGTCCGTCAGGATGCGAAAGGTCAGTCGCATTTGGTGATGTATGTGCGTGACACCGGTGTCTGGGAGGGCGGGGACAAGCCGGTGAATCTGTTTGATCCCTTCTACACCCGCAGCCGCAAGCCGGATGATTTTGGTGTGAACATGATGGCCTGCTACGTCACCATGCATCTGCATGGCGGCACCGCCGAGGCCCGCCATCTGGAGCCGCGTGGCCTGGAGCTCGAATTCAGCCTGCCCGTCGAAACCAACTTGGAACCCAAGAAGGAGGAAGATTTCTTCCGTACGCTGCTCAACCACGAGCAGCGCTGGAAGATGCGTGACGAGATGGTGGCGGCGTAAGGGTAGGTCCAAGGAGCGGCACTTGCCAAGTGCCGTGGTATAGGTTCGAAACAACCTTTCCGAACGGGACTTGGCAAGTCCCGCTCCTTGTTAGACACGCAGGCTCACCCCAGCTTCCAACCCTCACGCGGCACACGACTCAGGAAGCGATTCGCCGCCTCATTGTTCGTGATGCGCATGGCTTTGGCATCCCAGAGGATTTTACCACCCGCGCGGTGCGCCACGTTGCCGAGGTGGTTGGCTTCTGTCAGCGGACCTGCATAGCTGAAGGGGCTGCCGGTCGGCGTGCCATTGCGAATGCCAGTGGATCTTGCACGCGGGCATGTCGCCACGCGGACCGTACTCAGACACCGCGTGCATGGAAGCCGGGGCGATCTCTGGATGCGGGGGTGGGCCAAAGGCTTCGACACTCAGCGGGGCGTCGAGTTTCAGCGCCCAGAAGGGGAGGTCGTTCCAATGGCTGCCGAGATCGGACATGGTGCCATTGCCAAAGTCCCACCAGCGGTACCACTTGGGCCCAGGGAAATAAACGCTGTTGTATGGACGCATCGGCGCTGGGCCGATCCACAGATCCCAGTCAAGATACGGCGGCGGTGTTTCACCCACAGTGGGGCGTTCCGTGACGTAAACGATGTCTCCGTTTTTCTTCGAGTCTTCCTCGCTCTGCAGTCCCCATGCGCGCGAGACACACACATGGGCCTCGGTGACTTTGCCAATCGCACCGCTTTGAATCAGTTCGACCACGCGGCGGTAGTTGGGCATGCCGTGAATCTGCGTGCCCATCTGCGTGACGACACCGGCTTTGGCCGCAACTTCCGTGATGAAACGTGCTTCAGCGACATTGTGGGACAAAGGCTTCTCACAATACACATGCTTCTTCATCAGCAGCGCAGGCAGGGTGGCATAGGCATGCGTGTGCTCCGTGGTGCTGACCACCACGGCATCAATCTCGCCAGCACTGACGGAATCGTACAGCTTGCGGAAGTCGCGGAACTTCTGCGCCTTGGGAAAGGCTACGCCTGCGCGGTCAAGGTTCTCGCCATTCACATCGCAAATGGCGACGACGTTTTCACGCGGCTCGATGGCGGGAGGCGGCTGCGCGCCTGCGTCCGGCTTGGCGGCATTTTTGCCCCGGGGTGGCGTGTACAGCGCGACGCCGGTGAGCTCCTTGATGTTCGATGCACCGCGTCCGCCTACGCCGATGAAGACGAGGTTCAGCTTCTCGTTCGGCGAACGTGAACTGACAATGGCGGGAAATCCCAGAGCCGCAGCGGCGGTGGCGCTGCGGGCAAGGAACTGACGACGGGACGAGACAGGTTGGCTGGCACTCATGGTTGTCTACTTACAACGCACGGCCGCAGGCGGAGTTTCCGGGGAAACGTCAAGAAGCACAAAGTGCCCGCACTTCTCCAACTCACTCCGCCTTCTTTTTCCCCGCTCCATGCTTCCTTGGTTCATTGAGCGGCTTGTCGGGATCGTACTTCAGATTGCGTTCGGGAATCTGGGCACCGGTGTCTTTGAGCCAGGCCATGAGCTTGTCGCGCAGTTGCAGCGCGCGCACGGAGTCAAACGGAGCGCGATTGTCCACTTCACCTGCGTCGAGTTTCAGGTTGTAGAGCTCGACGTGGCTGTCCTCATGGAAGTAGATGAGCTTCCAGTCGCCTTCTCGGATCGCGCTGTAAGGCGTGGCGCTGCCGGGATGGTAGTGCGGGTAGTGCCAGTAGATGGCCTCGCGGGCGAGGGTGTCCGTGCCGCCGAGCAGTGGCAGCAGTGACTCTCCATCGACGACCTGATCTTTCTTGAGTGCAGTCTGCGTGGCGGCCAGCAGCGTGGGCACGTGGTCATAGGTGATCACCGGCACATCGCAGGTGCTGCCGGGTTTCACCAGACCGGGCCACGAGACGATGAGCGGAATGTGCACGCCGCCCTCATACGCACTGCCTTTGCCAAGACGAGCCGGGCTGTTGTCCGTGGGGCCGCGCGACCAGCCGTTGGCGTTGACGGTTCCGCTGAGGCCGCCGTTGTCGCTGGTGAAGATGAAGATCGTGTTTTCGGCGAGCTTCAGTTCATTCAGTTTGGCGCGCAGTTTGCCCACGCTGTCGTCGATGCTCTCGACCAGCGCGGCATACACAGGGTTGCTGTGGCCACCGGCTGCCTTCTTGGCTTGATACTTCGAGATGACTTCCGGCTTGCCCATGATGGGCGTGTGGACGCCGTAATGCGGGAGATAAACGAAAAACGGTTTCTCCTTGTTCTTGTCGATGAATTTTACGGCCTCATCGGTGAGGCGGTCGCTGAGGAATTCATCCTTGGGACCATCAGGCAGCGTGGCGATCTTGTAAGGCGAGAAGTAACTGGGCGGTGAGCCGATATGCATGCCGCCGATGTTCACATCAAAGCCATGCTTGGTCGGATAAGACTCCTCCTCGCCGAGATGCCATTTGCCGATGCTTGCCGTGGCGTAGCCCTTCGTCTTGAGACGCTCTGCGATGGTCTCCTCCTCCAGTGGCAGTTTCATTGTCCAATTGGGGATGAGCAGGCGTCCATTGCTCGGCACATGGCCTGCGATCCAGTCCGTGATGTGCAAGCGAGCAGGTGATTTGCCCGTCAGCATGGCCGCACGTGTGGGCGAGCAAACGGTGCAGGCCGAATAAGCCTGCGTGAAGCGCATGCCGTCCTTCGCAAGCTGGTCAATGTGCGGTGTCTCGTAATACTTGGAGCCGTAACATCCCAGATCCGTCCAGCCCATGTCATCAATGAGCATGACGATGATGTTCGGCGGCGCTCCCGCTGGCAGCGTCGGAACCACAGGCACCTTCACCGGCGGTGGCTGGATGGGCGGCAATGGAGCCGGCGGTGGCGTTTCCGTGGCAGGGGCTGCGGCAGCGGGAGTCGGTGCTGCTGGAGGGGTTGGCGTCGCTGGTGCGGCCGGAACCGAATTAGCACCAGGCGCAGCCGGTGTTTCTGGCACCGCTGGCGTTGGATTGACCGAGGGAGTTTGGGCGGTCAAAAGACCGGCAAAGCAAAGAAAGGAGGCGAGAAAACGGCACATGAAATATCGGCTGGGAATGAAATGAGACGCTGTCTCATTTGGCTGGTTTTACAAGGGTTTAAATTGGCGTCAGCGAATTTTCGCATCCGGCAGCGCACTCTTCACGCCTTCGTCGATGGGCATCTTGTCTGTCTTGGAATCGAGGCCGGTGGCGAGCATCAGCTTGGCGAGTTCGGCCTGCAGTTCCTCGATCTTGCCTGCCATTTCCGGTTTGCCGATGAGGTTCTTCGTTTCACCGGGATCATTTTTCAGATCATACAGCTCGGCCATGTGCTTGTCGGCTGTACCGTCGCCATGCGGGTAGTGAATGTACTTCCAGTCGTCGGTGCGAACGGCGCGGACATTCGGGGTGTAGGGAAACTGCTTCTCGTAGTTGTAGTGGTAGAACAAGCTCTTGCGCCAGTCAGGATCGCCGCTTTGCACGAGCCTGCGGGCTGCGCACGATGAGTGGGATGCGCAGGCTGGCCTCATGCGCGGTGCGCTTGTCCACCATGCCGTCTTCACCTTCGAGCAGGCCGTTGTCTCCCATGAAGACGATGATGGTGTTGTCGAGCTGCTGGGTCTCTTCCAGCCAGGCGCGCACGCGGGCCACGCTGTCGTCCACGCTCAAGACGGTGCCCCAGTAGCCATGCACCATGTTTTCGAAATCCTTGACGGCGGCAGGGCTGTCATCGGGGAACTTTTTCCGCCACTCAAACAGCGGACCGTAGATGCCATGCCAGGTATGGAGGCGCTGTTTGATCCATTCGGGCTTGTCATCCAGCATGAAGGCCGTGGCCGGGTAGGGGACGCGCACATCATCAAAGCTGTGCTCATACTTCGGCTCCGGTGTGTAGAAGCTGTGCGGGGCCTTGTGGCCGATGCACGCGCACCAGGGCTTGTCAGCGCTTTGCTGCTTTAGCCAGTCCATGGCGAGGTCCGTGACGACAGTGGTGTAGTAGCCTTTGATGACTTCACGCTTCTTGCCGTTGAGGTTCCATTCCGTGTCGAAATACTTGCCCTGGCCTTTGTGCGTCACGAACGTGTCGTAACCCGGACGCGGATCATCATTCTCCTCGCCCATGTGGTATTTGCCAAAGTAGGCGGTGGCGTAGCCGGCATCATGCAGCACGGAGGGAAAACTGCGCAGCGTGGCGGGGTATTCGGTGAAGTTGTTCGTGACGCCATGGGCATGCGCATACAGCCCGCTGAGAATGGAGCCACGGCTCGGCGAGCACAGCGAGGTGGTGCAGAACGTGTTGGCAAAGCGCACGCCTTCCTTGCCCAGGCGGTCGATGTTCGGCGTCTTCACATGCTTGGAGCCATAGCAGCCGAGGGCATCCGGGCGCAGGTCATCGCAAAGGATGAAAAGGACATTCGGCTGTGATGCGAAGGATGATGGCAGCAGGACAAAAGAGGTAAACAGCAGGGCAAGGATTCGAATCATGGTCGGACCTTGCCAACGAAGGAATGCAGGCGTCTCTGTCAAAAAGGAAAGGCTCTGCTGCGGGTGACGTTTTTCTCCATGCCATGACCAACCGCCGCTCCTTCCTGAAACAGTCCGCCGCCGCTTCCACCGGCGTGTTCTACATCGCCAAAACCTCCTGGGCCCAGAAGAGTCCGGGGGAGACCATCAACGTGGCCGTCATCGGCTTCGGCGGACGCGGAGGCGCGCACATCGGCGGATACAACAAGCTCAACAAAGATGGCGCTGGTGTACGCGTCGCCGCCTTGTGTGACGTGGACAGCAAGACCCTCGAAAAAGGACTGAAGTCCTACGACCAGGAAAAAATCAAAGTCACCGGCTACTCCGATCTGCGCAAACTTTTGGAGAACAAGGACATCGACGCCGTGAGCATCGCCACACCCAACCACTGGCATGCCCTGTCCACCATCTGGGCCGTGCAGGCGGGCAAGGATGTGTATGTCGAAAAGCCCGTGTCACACTGCGTGTGGGAAGGCCGGCAGATGGT
>JAPLUN010000188.1 GCA_026397715.1 Verrucomicrobiota bacterium | reverse complement strand
AGAAGGCCAGTGCCGGCCCCTGCTGATTGCGGACGTATTTCAGCACGGCTTCGGTGCGTGACCTGACCTTGAGCTTGTGATAGATCGTCTTCAAATAATCACGCACGGTTTCATAGCTGATGCCCATCTCGTAGGCGGCTTCTTTGGCGCTCAGACCTTTCACAAACAGACCCAGCAGTTCATCTTCGCGGTGCGTGATGCCGGGAATGCGGGGCTGGACCTTGGCCGATTTGGTTTGGAATGCTGAGATCACCACACGTGAAATGGCTGGACTCAGCGGGCCACCACCGATCGCGGCGGCGCGCACGGCTTCGAGCAGATGTTCGGTCGGTGCGGTCTTGAGCACGTAGCCACAAGCACCGGCCTTCAGCGCGGCGAAGACTTTCTGCGGGGTGTCATCGCCAGTCAGCATGACAAAAGCTGTGGCTGGCATGTGGCATTCGAGCATGGTCAAGCAATCAATGCCGGTCTTTCCCGGCAGTTTCATGTCGAGCAGCACGACGTCCGGCCTGGAGTCCAAGATGGATGCAACGGCTTGTTCGGCGTTGTTGAAAACAGCCAAGAGTTCAAAGCCACGCTCTGGCACCAAGATTTTTCTCAGAAACGCCTGAAAATGAGGATCATCCTCGACACAGGCGACGCGAATGGATGGCGGGGTGTTCATGATTTTGGGAGCTCAAAAGGAACACTGGAAGTGTGTTACAATGGTACGCTCCGAACGAAACCGGCAGACCGCAAGCCGGGTCGTTTCAAATCAGGCTTTGGAAGCAAGAATGAATCGAGGTTTAGGGTTTGCTAAACTTGATTCAATACTAATGCGCCTGATTGCTTATGCTGTGCTGACTTCGTGCTGCTACCGAGACGGCGTCTCAGGCGCAAGAAGGGCTTTTCGACCCACTGATGCATCATCCAGGAGGCTGCGAGCGTGAGGAGAAATGCAACCGATCCTCGCAGCAGCATGAGATGGAGATGGCTCAGACCTTCGGGTGCAGGCAGCCAGTGCGCCACGAGTGACAGCAGGAGCGCGTGAGTCAGATAAAAGGCATACGAAAGCACGCCGAGTCGGCTGACCCAGCGCCAGTTCAAGAAGCGCAGGGGCAGGGCGTCGGAGTAACGGATGACGGCGATGAAGACTGGCATCAGGGCAAGTCCTTGAAGAGTGTACCGCCATGTCTCGCGAAAAGGGACGCTGCGAATGACGAATGTGACCAGCAGGATGGCGAGACAGGAAGGCAGCAGCAGCCAAAGCCAGTGACTGCGCCGAATGCGCGTGCCATCCAAGGCAGGATTTCCCCAGACCGCGAGAGCACAGCCGAAGAGCAAGCCATCCAGACGTGTGTCCGTGGCATGGCAGGTGCGTGGATGGTGAGCTGTGCCGGAGTGTAGATCAATGGCAGAGAATTGATGCACCAGCAGCATGCGCCATGCGAGCACCGTGGCGCAGAGGGTCATCAGCAAGGCAAATTGATGCCGTCGCTCCGGCATGAAGCGACGCATGGCGAGATACAGAAAAGGAAAGATCAGGTAAAAATGCTCCTCCACGGCGAGCGACCAGAGAATCTCTGTGCCAGGTGGCTGTACTCCACCGGCGATCTCCCAATAGTTGGCAGCGAAGAGTGCCTGTGCCGTCAATGCCTGGCCATGGAAGCCGCCTGGCAAAACGCTGAGGGCAGTGAGCAAGGCAATGACTGCCAAGATCAGATAAAACGGCGGGAGGATGCGCATGGTGCGACGCAGGAAGAACTGGCGGAGATTTGCACCGCCATGCTTTTCGCATTCCATCCGAAGCAGGGTGGTGATGAGATAGCCGCTGAGAAAGAAGAAGACGGTGACTCCGAACAAGCCGGGAACCACATGGGAGAGACCGGCGTGACTGAGAAAGACGATCAAGATGGCCACAGCGCGCATGCCATCGAGCGAGACAATGTGAAACGCGCCCTGGCTGGGTGCTTTAGAATCCATGATCTGGAATGAGCTGAGGTTGAGGCATGGGCTGCATCGACGCATCAGAGTCGATTTTCTGGTTCGCGAAACCCATGGGGGTGCCCCAGTCGGGTTTGGCTGCACGCTGGCCCAGCACCCAGCGATAGACTTCGTGGATCTGCACTGCCTTGGCCTCCCAGGAGTAATACTTGCGAACGTGTGCCTGAGCGAGCTCGCCTGCGCTGTGCAGTTGTGCGGGATCTTCGCCAAGCTCCGTGAGCAACTGGCGCAGGCGGGTGACAATGTCCTCACGCGTGTTCATGGGAAGCACGTAGCCGGTTCCTGGTGGCACCAGCTCGGGCGGGCCGCCGTGATCCAGCACTACGGAGGGGATTCCCAAGGCCATGGCTTCCAAAACGACGCCGCCGCCGAATTCACGAATGCTGGGGAATACGAACAGATCGCTCTCACGAAGGCGGGCGCCGAGCTGGGCATGTGGAATCCAGCCGTCCATGCAAACGCCGGCGGTGATGTTTTCGCTTTGGGCCATGGCTTGCAGACGCTCGCGTTCCGGGCCGTCGCCAATGATATCGAGATGCAGTGCTCCACTGCGAATCAAGGGGGCTGCAGCGGCGATGAGCATGTCCACGCCCTTCAGGGCCACGAGGCGTCCGACAAAGGAAATGCGGAGCGGCTTGGAAGGATCTGTGACGGCGGGTACTTTGGGCGTCAGCGGAAATTTTTCCAAATCGACGGCGTTTTCGGGCATGAAGACGCAGCGGCTGCGAAGATGCGCGGGGATTTCCTGGAGGGTCGTGCGTGAAGCGGTGAGAATGGCATGCGAGGATTCACGTGTTTGTTTCAAGCCTGGGGAGAAACGATAGAACGCACGCAGGCGTCCTGCGCCATCGCGCTCCTGTTGACGCAAATCATCAAAGCCCTGCGGCCATGGCACGCCGCCATTCAATGGTCCGAGCACGAACGGAACGCCGATCTTTTTCAGCCTAGGCGCGATCCAGCTTGCCGTGGTGGGGGAGAGCGGCAGCAGTCGGTGGACGAGATCAAATTCGCCAGCGCGCAGCCTGGGGCCGAAGGTCTGCCAGAGTTTGCGCTCGAAGAATGGATAAACGAGATTTGAGAGCACGGCGTAGAGGCTCCAGCTGAAGCTGCCTTTGCGGCTGAACTTCGTGGCCAGACTCCAGGAAAGGTGCTGCAGACGGCGGTTGTTGATGGCGGTGAAGTCGGTGCCCTCCACCATGCCGGCGCGAAGAAAATCATCGCGATTGCGCCACTCGGTGACGATGTGGGCGTCGGTTTGTTCGGCGATGGCCTTCGCACAGGACCAGCCGACCAGTGCCGCGCTGGTGAGTGTCGGATTGGCCGCCTCGGCAATGATAAGCGGGCGGATGCGACGAGGTGAGGTTGTCATTGTGTGGGGCTGGAGGGTCCGATGTTGAGGTTCAAACCAATGGGCGTGGCATGAGGCGCTCCGGCTGAGTTGCCTTCATTTGCCGCGACCAGGCGCGTGAAGGTGTTGACCGCATCATGCAAAAAGCCACCCGGGGACATGCTGCCACTGCCGGGCACATAGACGATGTCTCCGGGTTCCAAGCGCACATTGGTGGCTTTACCCTGGATGATGTCTCTGGCATTGACCGTGGCGATCTTGGGCTCCGTCAGCGAACCGCGCACAATGGTGACGTGGGTGAGGTCTGCTTCAGGCCGGATGCCGAGTCCACGACCGAGTGCGGTGATCAAATTCATTTCGTTCATGAAACCGACGGGTCTGGGCTCGGTGACTGCGCCCAAAACATAGATTTCATTGGTCATTGAGGACGGCAGATAAATGAAGTCATCGGGCTCGATGTAGATGTTTTGAGACAGATCGCCCTCACGAATGAGCTTCTGAAAATCCACTGGGAGCATTTTGCCGCCGCGCATGAGAAAGCTGTGGCTGAGATCGGCGAGTTCTTCGGTGGTTCCGGTGAAGCTTGATGCGAAGAGACCACCGGCCTGAGTGACGGCATCGAGCACACGCATGGGGCGGTTCAAAGGATAGATGCCAGGAGAATTGACACGCCCCAGCACCCACACCCGCTGACTGCTGACCTCACGCAGGGTCAGTGAGACCTGCGGCTGCCTGTAGTAGCGGGTGAGCATTTTTTCCATTTCCTCACGGAGCTGCGTTGTCGGTTTGCCCTTCACATCAATGCCGGGAAGCAGATCGAAGTAGAGCTTGCTGTCAGGTGTGACAAAGGTGTCCGCACGCGTGCCGGTTTCACCGATGATTTCGATCTCGATTTTGTCCCCAGGCCCCAGTGTATAAGGTTTGGTTGAGGGCTTCAGCCACTCTGGGTGGATGGGTTCCTGGCGCTTGGTCTGTGTGAAGGCGGCATCCGTGGTAGTTCCTTGTGCACGTGCATCGAATTTTTTCTGCTCCTTCATCAGGGAGCAGGCATTGAGCAGCACAAGGCAGCAGGGGATCAGAGCGGTGAATCGCATGCGCAAACATCCTTGCTGCACAATCTGCCGACAATCCCCGCAGCTGTGGGGTTGGTGAAAACGCTACTTGGTTTGATCGAGGTATTTGATCACGGCCTCGGTGCGGGAGCGCACGTGCAGCTTGGCATACACCGACTTGAGGTAATCGCGCACGGTGGCGTAGCTGATACCCAGTTTGTCAGACACTTCCTTTGGTACCATGCCCTCGGCAAGCATTTCAAGAATCTGGCATTCCCGAGGCGTGAGGCCCGGCATGCGTTTGCGCACGGTTTTCGCCGGGTTTTGAAACGACTGGATGAGCAGGAGGGCAATCTCCTGGCTGAGCGGGGCACCGCCAGCGCTGGCTTGAAGGATGCCGGCGATGATCTCGGATGGTTTCGAACTCTTCAACAAATAGCCGCTGGCGCCTGCACGTAGCGCCGCGAACACCCTTTGTGAATCATCGTGAATCGTGAGCACCACAAATGCCGTGGCGGGCATGCGCGGTGCGAGATGACGGATCAGATCCATGCCGCACATGTGGGGAAGCTCCAGATCCACGACCACTACATCGGGCCGCGTTTCGAGCAGAGGTTTCGCAGCGGCTTCCGCGCTTTCCCATGCTCCGGCAAACGCCAGCTGGCCTCCAGGTTTGCTGATGAGCTTCTTTAGAAACAGTCGAAGAGTCGGATCGTCCTCGATGACGGCAACTTGCAGAATGCGATTGGCGGCAGGTGTTGCTGCAGGCTCCAGAGTGGCGATCATGAATCGAATTAACGGAAGAAAATAATGGGCAGCAATTGCGTGAACCTTTATTAGCGCAGCTGAGGCAGGATCGGCTGCTGAATGTAAGGACCTATGTTGGCGCGGGTCCAGCCTGATACGGCCCCCTGAAGGAAGGCGTTGATCGCCATGTGGAGCAGTTCCTCGGCACGAGCCCAGGGTTTGTCCGCGACAAAAAGGATGTCCTTCGGCTCCAGTCTGAAACCTTTGGCGCGTGCAGTCATCACGTCATTCATATTCACCACGAAGCGCTCGGGTTTTTCAAACGAGCCGCGAACCACGAGCACCCGCTGTGTGTAAGCTTTCGGAGTGAAGCCACCCGCCTGGGCAATGGCGCTGTGGACGGAAGTGTGGGCCAGCAGACCTTGAGTGCCCTGCATTTTTACATCGCCGAGCACATAGATTTCGTTGGAGTTGGAGGAAGGGAAGTAAAGGTAATCGCCCGGCTCGACACGTGCGTTCTGCTTCATGTCGCCGCGGAGAAAGAGCGCTTCCAAATTGACCGGCAAACGAGTCTGCCCGCGCATGACGAAACTTCGTCCCAGATCTGCGAGTTCCACGGTGTTCTGCTGAAACAAGCCGGTTTCCAAACCGCCGGCTTCAGCAACGACCTCGAGAATGGTGAGCGGGCGGTCCAGATTGATGGCCCCTTTTTTCACCACCTTGCCGAGCACATAAACTTTGCGGCTCTGAAAGGTGGAAGGGGTGACCACCACGCGGGCATTGCGGTAGTAGCGCCGCAGTTCGGTGACCAGTTTTTCGCGCAATTGATCCAGACTCAGCCCGGACACCTGGATGTCGCGTGCCTGCATGTAGGTCAGTTTGCCATCTGGACCGACCGGTACTTCCTTGCGCTCAAGACCTTCAAAGCCGGGCATGTTGATGTTCACCGCATCTCCTGGACCAAGTGGGAGGGCCGTCTGCGCCGAGGCTGAGGAAAAGCTGCTGAGTAAAAGGGCGAGCACACCAAAACGAGCCAGCGCGGCCGGGCGCAACGCTGGTGCGCGGTCGAGCAAGGCGGCGATGAGTCTGCAACCCGCGTCACGATACATGCGCAGGGCATCCTGTACCTTTTGCACGATGCATGTGCCGCTGGAACCGGCCCAGATGAGATTGGGAAGCTGCTCAGCAATCAGCAGCGCCTCCGGTTGCTCCACAGCTGGGAGTTCGATGAGGATCACCACGCCCGGCAGTGTTCGCCAGTGTGCAAGTGCTGACTGCCATTGCTGTCTCTGTGAGGGCGTCCACTGCCATTCTTCGTCCATGCCGATGCGGTAAGGGCGGTCGGCGATTTCTCGTGTGATCTTGCCGGGACGTTCAGGTTGATCCACGGCTGCCGTGAGTGTGAGGGCATCCTCAGTGAGTTCCCGTGTGATCGTGATGCATGCCAGACCACGCCGGATGGCGGCATCAGCGAGCAGTCCGATCAAACGGGAGGCTGCGTTGTCCTCAGCAACATGCAAGACCCCGCAGATCATTGTGCCGCCATGTGTGGACGTTTGCAGCATGGGCTGCAGCCTTGTCCAGGTTCGGAAGGCCCATGATTCTTCATTTTCAGTGGCTGAATCAAGCTTCAATGGCAGTGCTCCCAGAACAGGAAGACCGGTGGCACGTTTCAAATCACCGCTGCTGCGGATGTAGCCGTCCAGGAGGGTCAGCAATACTACGATGGCGGCCACCAGCAGGGCACCACCGCCAAATCCACCCGCGCCTGCCATGATGAGTTTTTGTGTTGGCTTTACGGCACTCACGTCCTGAGCACGTGACATGGAAAACAGCCGGAAGTAGCCTTGCGAATTCTCTTCGTAGAGCGCTGCCTCGCGCTGACGCCCGGCCAGTAGGGCGCGGGAAGTCTCCAGAGTCTGCTTGCGAGATTTGATGTGGGCGTATTCCATGGCCTGGCGTGGCAGCAGTTCCAGGCGCTGATTGATTCCTTCACGAACTGCCAGGAGCTTCGTCAGTTGTTCGCTCATCACCTGCTTTTCGGAGCGCAGACGCACGAGGTCGAGGTATAAACTTTCCGCCACATTGCTTTCGCCGGGTTTGGGCGGTGCATCGGTGCGCATGCCGGAAGACTTCATCAGCTGCTCCATGGAATGGAGCTTTTCCATGGATTCGACCACGGCGGGGTGTTCGTCGGTGTATCGAACCCGCAGGTCGGCGAGCTCTTTTTTAGCGGTGTCTACTCTTGCTGCATTGGTGTCCACCTTGCCCAGTTCACGTTCAACGCCCAGAATTCGCACGTCGAGGGTGTCATGGTCGAGCTTCAAGGTCTCATACTTCAGCGTGAAATTGCCCAGTTCAGCCAGCCATGCATCCATCTGCTTGTCAGCATCAAGGAGATGAGACTGGCGGCCATAGGCCAGCAGTTCTTCGTTCACCTTCAGCAAGTCGGCATCGGTGCGCTCAATCTGCTTTTGCAGGAAAGCCTTCATGTTTGAAGCATCGCTGCGTTGAAGTTCGCGTGAGAGCTGCAGCACCGTCTCGGTGTAGGCCTTCAACATCTCGAGCACGGCGTCGGCGCTGACATTCGAGGTCATGCTGATGTTCACAATATCGGTGTTGCGTTCAGCAGCGACGATCAATCCTGAACGAAGCGCACTCTCTTCATAGCGATGCTCCAACTGAATGCCGGTGGCAGCGATTGTGGCGCCCGAGTACATCAGTGACATGAGCGTCGGAATCGTGAGATCCGTGGGTTTGAACGATTCGCCTGAATCCGACTGTCTGAAGGCGGAGGCGAGCTGCTGTTTGATGATCTGGGATTTGACGGTGTAGAGCGTTTCAAACCGCATCCAGCCCACGGCGAGCAATGCCGCAGAGAAGATCAAACCTACCAGCAGCATGAGCCACCAGCGGCGGATGAGAGCATCGATCACACGGAGTGGATCGAACGGGAGTTTGATGGAAGGCGGCGGTGGTTCAGCGGAAGCTGTCGCCGGTATTGCAGAGTTTGAGGGCTCGAAGGACTCGACCAGCGCGGGGGCCTCACGCTGCCTGGGCGCAACCGGGCTGCTGATGCCGCGTTTGCGATTGATCGCAGTCAGGCTGAAGGATGATGGCGGCACTGCGTTCATGATACACAGGAAAGAGCAGTGGAGATTCCGAGCAGCTGGTCCTGGCGGTACAAATCACAGGCCACATCATGCAGGATTTGTGCGGTGACGATGGTGCTGCCAGATGCCCAACCATGTTCAAGGCACAGTTTCGCACTGCGGTTGATCTCGCGCGGAATGCCGCGGGTCAAATGATGCAGCTGGATCAAAGCCTCTGCTTCGAACACTGAGCCGTCGGCATGGCCTGCTGCTCTCAAGCGATGCTCCACATAGTTTGCGGTATCTGACTCAGCCAGAGGCATGAGATGAAACCTGAGTCCGATGCGCTGCTGAACAGCCTGATTACTGTTTACCAGCCTGCGCAGCGGGGGCTGGCCGATCAGCAGCAATGTCAGCAGTGGGCGGCCGGCGCCGTTGAAATTGGTCAGCCAGCTAAGCTGTCTGAGCGTTTCCTCAGGCACGTCCTGCGCTTCATCGAGCAGCATGATGACGTGCCGGCCGCGCTCAGCCGCATTCTCACAGAGGGCTTTCAAGTGTTCGCAGCGGCCAAACCTGCCTTCGGGCAGGTGATCTGCTTCCGGATCGAGCTGACGGAGCATGGATTGCAGCAGTTCATCAAAGCTGAATCCTGAATTTTCACAGCTGACTACAATAAACGCACAAGGATCCAGGCTCTGGGCCAAAACAGCACTGGTGATCGTCTTGCCGCAGCCGATGTCGCCTGTCAGCATGCCCAGGTTCATGGTTTTCTCGCTGGCGAGGTAGAGCAGGCGGTCGAGGGCCTCCTGATGCTGGGGACTGCGATAATAAAAACGCGTGTCCCATGTGCCCTCAAAGGGTTTTGCGTCGAGCTGCCAATGGTGAAGTAAGTCGGACATGTTTCGTGGAGAAACTTCTGCCCCGATCCCCCTACCCGCAACCC
>JAPLUN010000198.1 GCA_026397715.1 Verrucomicrobiota bacterium | reverse complement strand
CCAGCACTCGGCGAGACAAACTCGCCGCACATTTCCTCTCACTTATCCAGTTTGCTGCTGTCATCGACTGGCTTCAATATGGACGTTGAGGGGTTTTCAAACACCGCCTAGTAAAGCCATGCCATGGCCCAGGGTCATGATTTCATCCCATTCCGCAGGAATCGTCACGCCTGTTGTCAGATCCATCAGCCCGCTCTGGTTCGCCATGGTGCCTCCCGGCGAGCGCGTGGTGAGAATGAGTCCGTCACGGCCTTCCATGATTAGTGAATAAGTGGTGGGCGGCACCAGTTCTTTCCCGGAGGCTTCGAACAGTCCCACCTTCTCCTCTTTGTGGACAACGATGTAAGGGCCTTCGAAAGAAATGCCTTCGTAAGTGCAGGGAACAACTTCTCGTCCGGTTTTGTCGATCACGCCCCACTTGTCATCCGCCGTGCATACGGCCGCCACGCCGCTTGGCTCAAAGCTGCGGATCTTGGCCCATGTGGCCGGGATCACGACCTCGCCCCAGAGATTGATGTAGCCAAACTTTTTTGCCTTCGTCTCGAACCACGCCAGTCCCACGCTGGATTTGCCCAGCCAGTCGAAGTCTTCGTCAAGCTTCTTGGTCTCGCCGCTCTTCTGATCGCGGATATTCCAGCCTTTGTTTTCGTACCAGGCCAGTTTGGAGGTCTCCCATGCCCAGACCTCACTTTGATCGTGTCGGGCCTTCAGGATGATCTTGCCCTGCTCGTCTAAAATGCCCCACTTCTCGCCTTTGCGGAACTTTGCATAACCATCCACGAAGTCATCAATCTCATCCCACTCGGCGGAAGAAGGCGGCAATTTTTTGGCCTGCGTGAGTTTGCTGGCGGGGGCTGGCTCAGCCGTTGGTGTGGCCATGGGGATGGCTGGAGCTGGAGCTGGAGCTGGCGAAGTGCCTGCGGGTTGATTTGCAGCTTTCTTGACGGCCAGCAGCATGGCCACACTCGCACCAGCTCGCTTGAGTGCTGACAGCGCTTGTGTATCGGCAGCACCCGAGTAGCCGCGCTTGGTCAGCTCCGTGAGAATCTCCTCGGAGGTGCTGCCCGCTGCCAGCAGCGTGGTCATGTCATCGAGCGTCAGTCTGTCTTGTGCTGCTGTCGTTGAGGCTGCTGCGGGCATGGGGGCTGCTGCAGGCATGGGGGCTGGGGCTGGCGCAGCAGGTGCGGTCCCAGGAGGCATGGCATCCACCTGCTCCTTCGCCCAAGTCTGCCCTTGTGCCGACGCCTTGAGGTACCAGAAGCGTGCTTCTTCGAGATTTTGCGGCAGCCCGCGGCCCTTGGCGTAGGCAAATCCGAGCCAGGTTTGCGCCTGCGCTTCCCCCTGGTCCGCAGCTTTGCGCAGATAATCAACGGCAAGGGTTTCGTCTTGCGCAATGCCTTCTCCGTTCATGTAGGCAATCCCAAGCCTGCATTGCGCACGCGATTCTCCCTGGGCCGCTGACTTCCTATACCATTCCACTGCGGTCGCTGCATCCTTCTCTACTGACTCTCCTTTGGCATACGCGAGACCGAGATGGAACTGTCCTTCCGCACTTCCTTGTTCTGCGGCTTTGCGACACAGCGCCACGGCTTTGTCAAAATCCTTCTCGACACCATTGCCATTGAAGTAGGCTGTGGCGAGTTTGCACTGCGCGGCGGCATCTCCTTGTTCAGCAGCCTTTTGCAGGGATGCGATGGTCGCTGCGTCATTCGCGGCGTTGGACCACAATGACAGGCTCAGGCAGCCGGTCAGCACAACGCGGGTAAGTGAGGTCTTGATTTTCATGGGAAACCTTCGGGGCTTGTCTCGCCGCGGCTGAAAGGCGGCATAGATTTTCCTGACGACCCGGATGTTTGCGGGTTGGCGTCTGGCTGTCAATCTCCGATGAGGCTCCTGATTTACGACAAATCAAACCGCAGGCCTGCCTATCGCAGGATATTTCAGTCTGCCTTGCCGTGGAGAGCAAGGATGGCCGTTGTTTGCCGCGAACGCTTACTTCTGCTTTGCTTCGTATCCCGGCAGCGGCTTGCCATCTTCGCCAAGCTTGCCACAGGTCCAGGGCAGGCCGCGGGCGACGAGGTCGAGATAGACAGGGGACTGCACCGTTTCATTGCCATGGCCCAGTGTGGTGCCGAAGACCTTGGCTTTGCCATACTCGTTCACCCAGATCACATTGTGGTCCATCTTCGTGTCCTCGCCATAGGCTTTGGCCAGCGGGACGAAGTGTTCCCAGAGCTTTTCGTTCTTGTACAGTTCGTCCTTGGCGTCGAGCCATTCCGCCGGGAAGCCTTTCATGACCGGATGGCCCTCGGCGATGTTCTTCACGTTCAAATCACGGTTCTTCTCGTGGCTCATCGAAGTCTGGCCTACGCACTTGCGCCACTCGTCGGTCTTGGCCGTGCGGTAGCTGTGGGTGGAGCAGTGCAGCATCACCGCCGGGACACCGTTATGGTGTGCCTTGGCGATGCGTTCCACGAAGGCCACGTCATCGACTCCGCCGAAGCATTCGTTGTGCAGGATCACATCATAGCCCTCGGCCCAGTTGTCCTTTTCATAGATCGAGATCTTGTGGCTTTTGTCCTTTTTACCTTCCGGCCCTTCTTCATGCACGATGGTGAATTCCACATTCGCCCGCGCGCTGAGACCCTCGCTGA
>JAPLUN010000451.1 GCA_026397715.1 Verrucomicrobiota bacterium | reverse complement strand
TGTGTGCCCTTGGAGCCATCATGCACAAGATCATCCGCGTCGCCTTTGGCGTGCTCAAACACGACACTCCCTTCGTGAAGAACTTCGCAAAAGTGGAGGCCTGAAAAAATCTAAATCTTCGCTCTTGCGCAGACCATATCTGAATTACGCAGCCCCTTTGGGGCTGGTGTGCTGCTAAGGTGAAGTGGTAAGAGCGCGCCTCAAGCGTCTCGGAGATTTTGTGGAAACGAGAGGGAGGCGGCAGGTGATGCTAAGTCGTGTTTGAAAATCCCGGCGCAGTGTCATGCCTCTGAAACGTGGAGAGTGCGACGAGCTTTGGGGCTACGGAATTTCCCAAAACGGCTTTTCGAAAAAAGGGCTCGGAAAGATGCCTTTTCGAATTTGATGAGACAAACGCTTTAGCCGCAAAGGAGCGGAGGTGCAGAGGGAGCAGAGTGTGTGAGCACGCTACTGCCAGGGCAGAGCGTTGCGTTGGGCTGCACTGCTGAGACTCGCGCAATCGACAGACATCAGAACCAAAGTTTCACTGGTGCCTGTGTGACGTGATTTTTTGGACGTTCGTCCGGAACCAGCTGAAGGCGGGACTACAAAACGTACGCTGGGTGTGCGATTTTGTAGAGCGCAGGGAAAGAGATTGTGCGCCTGCCCAGAGGAAACCGATCAAGCGCGGTGGTCCCAAGCTTTTTTCGACAGACTGTTGAATAAGGTGCTTGGGGTGATCAAGCAGACTTGCCGCCACCGGCAATCTGGGCGGCGAGTTCCTTCACCCGTGCCACCAGCTGAGGCAGACGGTTGATGCCGGCGAGACGGCGCTTTTCTTCACCCACGGGGATGGCTGGAAAGCCGAGATAGGTCTGCCCGCCGGGCAGGTCACGGGTGACGCCGCAGCGAGCGGCCAGGGTGCTCTGTGAACCCACATGCACATGCCCGGCGATGCCCACCTGGGCGGCGATCACCACGTAGTCACCAATGACCGCACTGCCGGCAATGGCGGTGCAGGCAACGACGATGCAGTGTTTGCCGATGACGACGTTGTGACCGATCTGCACGAGGTTGTCGATCTTTGTGCCCTCCCCGATCCAGGTGCGGCCAAAGCGTGCGCGATCGATCGTGCTGCCGGCACCGATTTCAACATCATTGTCGATCTGAACGATGCCGGCCTGACGCACTTTGCGGTGGCGTCCGTTACCAAATTCATAACCGAACCCATCGGCACCGATGACGGCACCGGAATGGAGAAACACATTTTCTCCGAGAATGCATTCGGCATGCACGGTGGAGTTCGCATGAAGGCGGGAACCTTTGCCGATGATGACATTGCGGCCGACAAAACAACCGGGGCCAACCTCCACTTCATCTCCAAGTTCCACACCCGATTCGATGACGGCATTGGGCCCAATGTACACATGCGCAGGATCAAATTTGACACCGTCAGCAACCACTGCAGACGGATGGACTCCGGGTGCAAAGAGGGCAGGCTGGAAGCCATAAGTTTCCACGATCTTCTCAAAGGAACGTGAAGGGTCTGAGACTTCGATGCAGGAGGCGTTTGGCGGAAACTCTTTCCAGCCGAGGGGCACGAGGATGGCGCTGGCCTTCGTGTTCACCAGCCTCTCGTTGTAGCGTGGGTCGTGAAAGAAACTCAGATCACCTGGAAGGGCTTCTTTCAATGATGCAAAACCTGTGATCTGCCCGGCGGGATCACCGCACAATACAGTCCCCCCGACGAGGGTTGCGAGATTGGAGAGCGCGATTTTCATGAAAGGTATCTTCTCATTTATAGAGCTGCATTCCACGCCAATTTTGACTGGCGTTCGATTTGCCGATCCAACGACTAACCCTGCAAAGTTTCCACGCGCATCCAGCTTGGTTCACCACGCACGCACTTGAGCTGACTGATGGCGGTGAGAGCCGACTTCATGTCGCCCAAACGCGCATCGTGAATCATGAGCACGAGTGAGGTTTCACCACTGGTGTCTTCGAGATCTTCCGGCTGGATCATGGAAGAAATGCCAATCCCACGCTCGCCAAGTGCTGTGGCGACCTGAGCCAGCACACCTGGAACATCATCAACCGTCAGCCGCAGATAGTAATGCGAGACGGTGTCATCCACAGGCTTCGATTTGCCGTAGAGACCATGCGGCACGAAACCGCTGTGGCGTGCTCCGTGCATCAAAACGGCGGCGGCTTCGCAGAGATCGCTGATGACGCTGCTGCTGGTCGGGTCCTGACCGGCACCGCGTCCGTAAAAGAGGGTCTCGCCGACGACATCACCGTTCACGAGCACGGCATTGAAGGCACCGCTGACATTGGCGAGGACATGCGAGAGCGGAACCAGGGAGGGCTGCGTGCGCACCTCGACGAGGCCGTTTTCATCCGCACGGATGACGGAAAGCAGTTTGATGGTGTAGCCAAGACGTTCGGCAAAACGGAAATCGGTGATGTTCACGCGGTCCACGCCTTCCACATGAACCTTGTCCTGAGGAATCCAGAAGCCGTAGCTCAAGGAGGCCAGAATGATGGCCTTGTGCGCGGCATCCCATCCGCTGACATCGAGGGTGGGATCTGCCTCGGCATAGCCCTTGTCCTGAGCTTCCTGCAAAGCATCTGCATAGCTGAGGCCAGCCTGCGACATGCGGGTGAGGATGTAATTGCAGGTACCGTTGATGATGCCGTGAATGGAGCGGATGTGATTTCCCACCAGCCCTTCCTGCAGCACCTGAATGATGGGAATCCCACCTGCGACAGCCGCTTCAAAATAAATCGGCACACCGCATTCTTCGGCCAGGGCGAACAATTCATTGCCGCGCTCCGCGAGCAGGGCCTTGTTTCCGGTGACTACGATTTTCTTCGCACGCAAGG
>JAPLUN010000120.1 GCA_026397715.1 Verrucomicrobiota bacterium | reverse complement strand
GAAAGCCGCTCCTCACACTCCTCCTGCCGCTGCTGCTTGCCGCCACCCTCCTTTGCACCCTGCGCGACAAAGACGGCCCCGCGCCCACATCCCGCGCCCCGGCCTCCGTCGTGGCCACCCCCGCCACGCAGCCCTCACGCCTCGCCATCCCTTCGCCCGCCGATCAGCAGGCCGCCTTTGAAGCCGTCGTGCAAAAAATGGAGGACCAAAATGAAAAGCTCCGCGAGCACGCCACCAAAGCCTTCTCCAACATGAGCCCCAGGCTCCAGCAGCGCCTCCTCGCCACCGTCATGCGCTTTCGCGAGCCGCGCATCCGCCAGCTCTTCAGCACCTGGAAGCTCGATCCCCAAACCGCAGACACCGCCATCAAGCTCATCGAAGAACACCAGGCCGAAGTCATGACCCGCCGCAGAGACTTCCTCATGTCCGGCATCCACGGCGCCCCCGACTACCGCATCGACAAGAGCGTCAATCAGGCGCTCGCCGAAGTCCAGCTCACCGCCCTCCTCGGTGAAGCCCGCTCCGCCGAACTCCGCGCCCTCGAAAAGAAGCTCGATGCCGAATACCTCGCCCGCGCCCTCAGAAACGTCACCGACTAAGAGCCTGGCCAATGAACAGCGAATCCAGGCGAGAAGGCTTGGTTTGGCTGGCGGAGTTTTGGGCGGGGGGCTCCAGTGGTGAGCCGCCGCGATTCTCAAACTTCAGGCCAGGCTCTTTCTGAAACGCCAGGCTGCCTGACGAAAGCCCGTTGGGCTTTTGGGGACGGGGAAGGTTTTGCGCTCTGAGATCGCACCCGTGGGGTGGAAAACTTCGAGGTGGATTTCGAAGGGAAATTGAGGATGGTTCGCACCATGAGCACGGCCACCTTGACCCAGTCTTTGTTCTTGTTGCCAGTCGCCGAACGTGTGGCGCTGGCGGACAGGCTTTATGCCAGCGTGCCGGAAGACTGGCAGAAGACCGTCGATCAGGCCTGGCTGGAGGAGGCGACGCGGCGTTCGGAGGAGATGGATGCCGATCCGAGTTTGGAACTGTCGCATGAGGACTTCATGGCCGGGCTCAAGATCCATCATGATCGTCGATGAAACTGAGCTATCACCGGCGGGTTCAGGCGGAGGTCGATGAGGCGGTGGATTGGTAGGAGGAGCAGAGTGCAGGACTGGGAGAAGATTTCTTCGCGAAGTTCAAGGATGCCCTGGCTCAGATAGAAGCGCGCCCGGACGGTTTCAGTTTCTGGCTGGCTTCATCCTCCGTCCGGCGGGTGAAATTGCGGCGCTTTCCCTACGACGTGCTCGATGAAATCCGGCCTGGGCGGATTCGCGTTCTCTGTATGCGGCATGAAAAAAGACATCCGCGTTACGGGGTCGGAAGAGCATGAGATTTCACAGACGTCGGTCGCCACAGTGGACCCCGACGTAGTCCCGGCATGCCGCAATTGGATTCCGGACGTAGGTTGGGTGTGTTTGGCGTGCCGATCCCTCCCACGCCCCACAGTTCCCTTCGCCAAACCGCCCGACTCTGGGCGGCACCGAAGTCATGCGGCGTAAGCACACGCTGGCAGACGGGCGGGCTGTCGCCACACCAATCCTACGCCCCATTCATGAACCGCAACGCGGTCCCGTCACGGGCGCTGCGCTGCCGCTTGGCCGTTCGGGTGACGGAACCTCGTTGAGGTTCCTGATCCTGCGGGGATCGTGGGTGGCGCGGTTCCCAGGAGAGCACTCGCTATCGCTCGGCACTCCTGGGCTGCATGACGAAAGCCCGGTGGGCTTTGGTGGACTGTGGAGCGGCGAACATGTGAATTTCTTGCTACCCTACCAAGCTCATTTCAGAGCTGTCCAAATTCCCCGTCCATTTCAATTCGAGGCGGTGGGTCGAAGATGGTCGATAGGCTGTGCAAAAGGTGACGACGAAAGTGTAGACGCCTTTTCCCATTTGAAACAGATCGTCGAAAGGAGGAGTGGTCCTCCACATGTGAGCTTTTGTTCCTGGTGAAAACTTCCAAGGCCTGTTGCCGCCTCGTTCGATGAAAATAACATCGAGATAATAAGGTAGGCCACAGGCGATGGTCTTACATTCCGAGTCAGGGTCTTCCGACGGCTGAAAGGCAAGTTTCACATGATCACCGTTCCAGATTTTCGCGCCGTCGAATTCGATGCGTTCTAAAACCGCGCTGCATTCACGCACAGGCTCTTGTCCGAGGTTGGTGACATGAACTCGGAACACACGCCCTTGGTTGTTGCCGCCACACGGCATTTTGCAGCCATCGATCTCGGGGGAGCACTTGATCGCAAGCTTGGGTCTATTACCATCCTCGAGCACATTAATCCGTGCTTCCAGATTCTTTATATGGCCTGCTCTTTCCTGATGGAGCCAATAAGGTGACATCACAATACGATAGGCCGATTCTAAAGAAACTAAGGCCACCCAAGGGAGCCAACCCTGAGTGGCGGTGATGAACTCGTTAACTTCAGGCGGGAGCCAGTCGGGATTCTTCCAAAGAATGAATGCTGTAATAACGCCAGCGAGAGTTAGATAGGCATCAACCTTGGATGGTTTCCGGGCATTGAGACACTCCGAAAGAAATCGTAGATAAGCATTCATTGAGGCTGCTAAACTTAATAGTGTGGAACTAAATGCCTTGCATTTTATCTTGCCTGTCGCCTGACCCCGTTTCCCCCGGTGGAGCAGCTATTTTTGCGTCTCGATGTCACTCCCTTTGCTGAGGGAGGCGGGGACAGGTTTTGACATCAACTTCTCTATAGCTCGCGTGAGCTCTGCATTTTCTTTGAGGATTTCAGACATTCGCTCTGCCAAATCAGTCAATACCACACGGATAGCTTGCGCTGCTTCAAGGCAAGCCTCGTCGGATTCATTATGAATATGTTTACTGAGGGCTGAATGGAGCAGCGTTAGTGGGTTATGCCCGCTGATTCTCAAAGCATCGGGTATGGCGTCCGAAA
>JAPLUN010000119.1 GCA_026397715.1 Verrucomicrobiota bacterium | reverse complement strand
AAGATTGAAATTTCAATCTTTGACATTGACTCCAAGCCCAACATGGGTTGAAATTTCAACCCATGAAGAAAATTGCCCAATTGAGCCGCCGTGAGCGGGAGGTGATGGACCTGGTGTTTGCGCAGGGGGAGGCGACGCTGTCGCAGATTCTGGAGGGGATGGAGAAGGCGCCGACGAGGGCGGCGCTGAGATCGATCCTGACGATCCTGGAGGGGAAAGGACAGCTGAAGCACCGGCAGGAGGGGCGGGAATTTATCTTGCAGCCGGTGCATTCGCGGGTGGAGGTGGGGCAGAGCACGCTGAGCCGGGTGATCGGGACGTTTTTCGGGGGATCGCTGACGCAGGCGCTGGCGGCGTATCTGAGCGCTCCGGGGACGAAGCTGAGTGACGATGAGGTGGCGGAGCTGAGGGAATTTTTGGACAAGACGAAGACGGACAAGAGGCCTAAGAAGTCCTGATTTTTCACCGCAGAGATGGGAACGCCGCAGAGATTGTGCCTGAGACGGTGGGTGGTGTTCCGAGCCTTTGCGGTGTGCTGATTTTTCAATGATTCACAACCTACGTTAGCCAACAACACGCGATCTATGAACACTGAGCTTTTTCTTTCCTTCACTCCCGGCTGGCTGCTGGATGTGACGCTGCAAACGACGGTGCTGCTGGCCCTGGCGGGAGGGGTGGTGATGGGCGCGCGACGAATGGCGGCGGCGCGGCGGCATTTTATTCTGGCTTCGGCGCTGATGCTGATCCCGGTGGTGATGGGGAGCAGCTTTATCGCGCCGGTGCGGCGGATTTCATGGGGTGCGGAGCGTGCGGTGCCGACGGCGGATGAGGTGCCGAAGAAGGCGGTGGAGGATGGTGGGGATCCGTTTGCGGTGAGGCTGGTGCCGACTGTGACGCTGAAGGCGAAAGCGGTGGATGAGGTGACCCCTTCCCCGCTGTGGGCGGTGCTGTGGCTGGGGGGCATCTGCGCGGGTGCGGCGGTGCTGGGGGTTTCGGCGTGGACGCTGCGGAGGCTGAGAGGCGAATCGTCTATGGTGGTAGATGCTACCATGCAGCGATGCTTTGCGGAGGAGGCGGGGGCTTTGAACCTGGAGCTGCCGGAGGGCTGCCTGCGGATGAGTGCGGCGTGTGCGGTGCCGATGACGTGGGGGATTTCCAAGAGGACGGTGCTGCTGCCGGAGCAGGCGGCGAAATGGGATGAGGGGCGACTGAGGCTGGTGCTGCGGCATGAGCTGGCGCACATCGCGCGCGGGGATGTGCTGGTCACTTTGCTGACGATGGTGTCGGCGCTGCTGCTGTGGTTTCACCCGCTGGTGTGGGTGATGCTGCGGGCGAGCGCGAGGGCGCGGGAGCAGGCGTGTGATGATGTGGCGCTGGAGCGCAGCGGGGTGAGTGCGGATGATTTCGCCGAAGAGCTGCTGGCGGCGGTGGCGGGGCTGGGGAGCACGGCGTGAGCGCGATGGGTACTCTTTGGTGCAGAAGCTGGTGCTGCTGCTGCCGGCGGTGGTGGGGGCGTTTGGACTGGCGGGTCTGAGTGCGTGCCGAAAGGCGGAGCCGGTGGCGGATGCTGCGGTGCCGAGGCAGATCATGGTGAAGAGCCGGTTTATCAGCATTCCGAAGGATTCACCGGTGCTAGCGGAGGCGGGGCTGACGCTGGATGGGAACAAGCCGGGGCTGCAGAGCTTGGGGATAAGGACGGAGGAGCAGACGCAGCAACTGCTCCGCAAGCTGAGCCAGCAGAAGGGTGTGGAGCTGATGAGTGCGCCCTCGGTGACGACGCGGAGCGGTGCCAAGGCGACGGTGGAGGTGGCGCGGGAGTTTATCTATCCGACGGAGTTTGATCCGCCGAAGCAGGCGACGCAGAAGGAGCCGGTGATCCCGACGACGCCCACGGCGTTTGAGATGAAAAAGGTGGGGGTGAAGATGGAGGTGGTGCCGACGCTGATGGAGGGTGGGAACCTCGAGCTGACGGTGGCGCCGGAGGTGACGAGCTTTGAGGGGTTCGTGGACTATGGCACGCCGATCACGCACGAGGGCAAGGTGGTGTCTGAGAACAAGATCCAGCAGCCGATTTTTCACACGATGAAGACGACGGCGAGCTTTATGATGGAGTCGGGTCAGAGCGTGGTGTTTGGCGGGCTGGGCAGTCCGGATGCGACGCCGCTGACGAGCAGCATGCCGAAGACGAAGGACCTGGTGTTTTTCATCATCGAGGCGAATGCGGTGGAGCCTGGGAAGGTGGCGGTAGCGCGGAAGGAGACGGGTGACGTAAGTGTGGCTGAGGCTGCGGTGACGGTGGTGGGACAGGTGAAGCGCCAAGGCGTCTATGGTTTCAAACCGGGGATGACGGTGGGGGATCTGCTGAAGGAGGCGCAGGGGCTGAGCGAGCGGGCAGATGCGACGAGGGTGGAGCTCAGGCGCGGCCCGAAACACGCGGCGCAAGCCACGGTGCTGGATCTTCCCAACGGCAACGCGAAGGTGCTGGAGGCTGGGGATGTGGTGACGGTGCCGGCGAAGTGAGGCCCCCAAGGCGCGTGGCCTGCAGCATGACGGAGACATCTGTCTGCCGGGCTAGGGACTGAGCGCGGACGAAGGGAGATTGCGGTGGCGCTGGCCGACAGACATGAGTGTCTGTCGTACTTTCCGGAGTTTGCTGTGGAGAGCGCGGTGGAGTGGGTGATTGCGGAGCGGATGTCGATCCAGAGTGAGGCGGGACGCCCCATGCCATTGACAGGCCGGAGGCCTATCCCTCCGTGGGGGCTAATGGGTGAGGGCGTAGAAGACGATGTTGATGCCGAGGGGGTAGGCGTGCTTTTCGGAGACGTGGGTGAAGTACCAGGGATCGCTTTGCTCCTGCTCCCAGCCGTCGCCGAGGTCGTTGTTGAGGCAGATGAGCATGACCATGCGGCCGCGATCGTCGAAGACGGCGCGGAAGTGCGGGGTGGCGGGGTCGGGGCGGTATTCATTGCGCATGGTGGTGCTGCCGCGCTGATTCATCTCCTGCCAGTAGACGTTGCTGTGAATCTGGGGTGGTGCGGGCAGATCGTAAACGCAGTGGAAGATAGGGTGATCGGGCTTGAGCTCTTCGTAGTTGCGATCGGGCCAGATTTTTTTGAAGGCGGATTGGAAGCCCTGCCATTCTTCGCCGCCCCAGAAGTCATCGATCATGATGAAGCCGCCATTGAGCATGTAGTCGCGGAGGACGAGGGCCTGGGCATTGGTGATGTCCATGTGGCCGGGCTCGGAGACGTAGAGGAAGGGATGGCCGCGGAGCTGGGCGGGGTCGATGTCGAGAATGACGGGATAGGGATTGACCTGGACGGAGGTGAGCTGGTGGAGGCGGAAGGAGAAATTGAGATCGGCCTCGGGGTAGTCGGCGGTCCAGCGGCCGCCGCGGCGATGCGGGTAACGGAGGCGGGCGAAGGTGAAGACGTCCTGGGGGAGCTCTTCTGAGACCTTCCATACGGGAGCATTGTGGCCGTAGTGACGCCAGCCTTTGAACTGGCGCGGGTCATTGGGGAACTCGATCTCGCGGCCGCGGTAGGTGCCGCGGCGCGGGGCGGGCACGGCCTGGGAGAGGGCACTGTGCAGCGCGAGGAGGCCGAGGCATGGCAGGAGCCATTTCCAATATCTCATGGGGGGGTTTTACCCGATGAGGGGGAGAGATGGCGAGATCTATTTGGAGCGCGGGCACGAAGCGAGCCGCCGCTTTCCGCAGGTTGGTGGGCTTTCGAAGGAGGTGGTGGGATATTCGAGGCCTCGAGACTCACGAAAGCGGTAGCTTCGCGACCGCAGTCCAAATTTGCGCTGCGCGTGGCGGCGCGCTGGGAACTGCGCGCCCTAACTTCGCGGTGTGTGTGTGTGTGCGGGCTTATGCCGGCGAGATATGCCTCACTCGGCCTTGAGCTTGTTGAGCGTGTAGTAGGCCATGCGGTGCCAGAGGGGGGTGCCGTCTTTGGATTTAAGCTGGGGGAGTTCGAATTCGTGGACGTAGCCGGGGCGCAGGTTGCTGATGAGCACATCCATGACCCGACCATCGTCGCTGTACTGAATGGCGTGAATGATGAGCGGCTTGGCGTCGATTTCATCGCCGCCGTATTTGCTCTGGAAGGGATAGGTGTAGCTCTGGGCGTTGAGCTTGCCGGTCCCCCAGCTCTCTTTGTCTATCGGGAGGGTGTAGGTGAAGCGGAAGCCGTCTTTAAGTAGCTCCATTTTTTGGACTTCGAGCGGGGTCTTATTGGTCCAGACGATGCGCTGGAGGCCGAAGGGGCGATTGCCTTTGCTGTTCCAGCCGCGGTTTGACTGGCCGACGACGAGGGAGCCGTCGTGAAGGAAATTGAGGGCGAGGGCGGCGCATTGGAGGCCATCGATGAAGGGGAAGCAGGTGCCCTGGTATTCGCCGCCGACTTTTTCGAGGAAGACGCGGTTCACGCCGCTGAGGACGAATTCGCCGAGGAACATTTGTTTTTCGAAGGGGCCGAATTTGCCGGGGCTGAGATCGCAGGCGATGCCGGTGCCGCTCTGGCCCATCTTGACGTAGGGGAGCCATACGGCAGGCGGGGTGTAGCCCTGGACGATCTTCATGGCCTCGGCGTCGGTGATGCCGTCGGGCTGCTTGGCGGCGATTTTGACCGGGGACTCGGGACGCATGGCGTCGGGGATGGATTCGGCGTGGGAGAAGTAGGCTCCTTTGCGTGCGTGGAAGAGGGGCGTGGTGGGCATCCAGTTGCCTTGTTGATCGGTGATGAAAATGTCGCCTTCGGCGTTTTGGCCGATGCCGCAGGGGCTGCGGAATCCGGCGCAAAAGGGTTCGAGTTTGCCTTCCTTGGTCTTGCGGACGACCCAGCCGCGCCAGAGGGGATGTTTTTCTTCATCGCCCGCGCCTTTCCAGGCTTTGCCCATGCTGGAATTCAAGGAGGTGTAGAGATTGCCTTCTTTATCGAAGACGGGGCCGTAGGCGTACTCGTGGTAGGCGCCGGAGACGCCCCAGCCGGTGGATGCGCTGAGGTATTCGTCGGCTTTGCCGTCGGAATCGGTGTCGCGGAGCCTGGTGACTTCGGAGCGCTGGGTGGCATAAAGTGCTCCATCATGCCATGCGAGACCGAGGATTTCGTGGAGGCCGCTGGCGAAGAGTTTGAAGTCGGGCTTCGCGGTGTCGGAGGGATTTTGTGCAATCCAGACTTCGCCTTTGCGGAGGCCGACGGCGAGTTTGCCATCGGGGAGAATGGCGATGCCGCTGGCCTCGAAGTTGACGCCTTTGGGGAGTTCGTAGGTTTCGGTGCGGTAGTAGGTGGACTGGTCCTGGGCGGGGGCGGTGCTCGCGAGGAGAAGCAATGCAGCAAGGCTATCTCGAACCCTTGGGAGCAACGATGGGATAGACCAAAGCGGTGTCGACGAGGCAAGACTGCGCTTGCCTATCTGCCACCGCACTCCAAGACGCTTCGCGACTACCATGACAGAATCTCCTTTGTTTGCTTGCCGTTGCTGTTGATGATGTGTTCGAAGCCGCCTTTGACGGGGCGGAGGGTGTCTTCGATTTGCTGGCCGTTTTCGAGATAGCGGAAGGTGGGGATGCCGTCTTTGCCGAGGGTGTAGCCGCCGAAGATGCGTTCGCTAGAAGCTGAGGGCATTGATTTAACAGCGGTGCCGAGGGGTTTGATGGGGGGCATGGAGCGGTCCTGATAGTTGCTCATGGCATCGAGGAAGCGGCCTTTCCAGAGGATGGCCCAGCGGCTGGTCTTGGCATCGAAGGCGGCATTCAGGCCACCGGGAAAACCGACGCCGATGGCGTGGGTGCCGACGCCTTCGATGAAGCTGCGGAAGATGATGACGCGCTTTTCGGCATCGGGCTTCAGCTCGAAATCGGCGGATGACATGAGGCCTTCGGGGAGCGGCTGGCCTTCGATCTCGCGGAGGTAGGTCCAGATGCTTTCGATCTCCTGATCGGCTTTTTTGCGACCAATGAACATGGGTGGCATGACGGTGCCGGTCTGTGTTGCCTGTGGATTGAGAAGGAGCTCTTTAAAGTATTCGGGCTGCAGGCGTTCCACGGTATGGGTGAGGCGGATGACGGGCGGGCCGAGGGATTTGCGATCTTTCATGCCATGGCATGAGACGCAGGCGAGGCCCTTGGCGCCGAGGAGCTGGCGTCCGGCTTCGGCACGGTGGTGTTTGGCGAGGCCGCTGACATCGATCTGGAAGGGTTTTTCCAAGGCATCGGCTTCGTTCAGCCAAGTGATGAGCATCTCGGTTTGTTCGCGGCCGAAGCTGGGCATGTGGATGTCCATGTAAGGGCGGACGCTGCCGTCTTTGCCCCAGAGGACTTTTTCAAACCAGCCGCGTGTGAGTTTGCGTCCGGCTTTGTCGAGGGTTGGTGGAAGATGAGCGAGCTGGCCTAGGGATTCGGCGCCGGGATCGTTCACGCCGAAGTATTGGGCGCGTGGGTCTTCGGCGCCGCCTTTGTCATTGCGGTCATGGCATGCGTAGCAGTTCAGCCGCGTCATCTGCCAGTCCACTTTTTCCTGGGCAGTGAGCTGCGGGGCTTCCTGCTGCTGGATCATTTTCAGGGCAAGCGTGATGGCGCGCTTTTCGAGATCATTGAGGTCAAAGCGCGGGGTGCCGCTGGCTTGTTTTTCGGCGAGGCAGCCCTGCCCTTGAGCGAGTTCTTTGAGAGGCTTGGTTGCGGCAGGTTGAACCGGAGCGGATGGCTCTTTTTTTTCAGCGCCGCTAAAGACGGCGGCCGGCATGGTGGAACCAAGCTTGTGGCAGGCGATGCAGTTCATCGTTTGAAACAGCTCGCGGCCTTTTTCGAAGCTTTGCTTGGAAATTTTCAACGCGGCGCGTGTGGCGGCTTTTTCCACAACGCGTCCGGTGTGGAGGTAGGCGGCGATGTCGGAGGCCTCCTGCGCGCTGAGGCGCATGTCCGGCATGCGACCTGCGGGGCGTGTATGCAGAGGGCTGGCCAGGAAATTGGCGAGGGAGAGGAAATCGTAAGCGTCTGCCAGGGCGATGGGGACGGAGGCATTGCCGGGCTTTTCGACTTCGGCATCTGCGGCTACCTTGGGCGGGCGCACGTCCTTGCCGGGTTCATGGCAGGCCACGCAGCCGACTTTGTGATAGAGGTCTTTGCCGCGGTCGGCATCTCCAGCAGGCATGGGAGCTGGGGAGCTTTTCAGGTTCGATAAATATTCCACGAGGGCCTCTACCTTTTCGTCATCGCCTTCTGCGCCATGAAAAAAGCCGGGCATCTGCGTGCCCTTCTTTCGGTTTTGCGGACTGCGGATGAAGAGCCACAGCGTATCCGAATCCAGCCGAGAACCCACACTCTCAAGGGCGGGCCCGGGCTTGGGCTGCAGACGTTGCTGCCATGAGGCGGGGGCCGCATGGCAGGACGTGCAGTTCAGTTCTGCGAGCAGCAGCAGGCCGCCATTAATCAGCGACTCGTCGAGGTCTTCAGGGACGTTAAACCGATCAAAGTTGAAGACGAAGGCGTGATTAACGGGCTCGGCCTGGAGAGGATGCGCCTGGAGATGGCCGCAAAAAAACGCAGAGGCCGCAAAAAGGGTCCAGAGTTTTGATGAATTCATTTTTGCGTTTTCTTTGCGTCGCTTTGCGGCCATTCAGATCCGATTTAGACACCCATCTTGGCGCGCTCGGCGTCGAGGGCTTTGATCCAGGGGGCGATGAAGTGGCCGGAGTCGTGGTAGGTGCGGCCGGAGTACATGTGCTGGTCGATGACGCAGGGTTCGTTCACGTAGATGCCGCCGCAGACCTCGAGATCGAATTTGCACTTCGCCACCGTGGCCAT
>JAPLUN010000538.1 GCA_026397715.1 Verrucomicrobiota bacterium | reverse complement strand
TCCCTGTTCCGCAGGAACAGGGCAACTTTCCTCACCGCACCTTCACCCGCAGCATCGGCGCGGAGCGGGTGCCGTTTTCCTTGGTGGCGAAGGCGTGGACGAGGCCGCTTTCCTGGTCTTCGTTGGTCTCGCGGCAGATGATCAGGGTGGCGATCTGATTGGTGTCGGCGCTGAGGAAATCGGCGAGGTCTTTGCCGCGTAGTTTGCGGGTGCCGCGATTGATGCCCTGGGCGATCTCGAACTTGCCGAGGAGTTTCACTTTGGCGGCCACGGGGAGGTGGCGCTCTGGCTGCGCAGGATCATGCGCGGGGGCTTGCTGCCAGGTCAGGCCGGCTTCTTCCCAGGCGTCGGCGCTTTCATCCAGCACGCCGTAGACTGCGAAGGTGCTGTCCGGCACGAAGCTGGCGAAGCCGAGTTCGCTGGGCTCGATGGTGAGCACGAGCTCCGCGTCCTCGATGGCGCGATCGCGAAACTTGCTGAGGTCAAAGGCGATGTAGCCTTTGCGGTTGAGGTCGGGCTTGGTGTCGCGGCCATGCTTCACGCGGAAGAAGGGGTGCGTGCCGAAGTCGTGCGGTGCTTTGTCGGAAGACTGGATGTAGCTGTCTTTGCCACGGCCAAACGCTGTGGTGACGGCCTGCCAGCCGTCTCCGGCATCCATGACGATGGAGGGCTGCCAGCGGCTGGGCTCGGCATCGGCGTCATCGCCGGCGGAGGGGTGCATCTGCTTCTGCGACCAGCCACGGTCCACGCGCTGGCCTTTTTCCAGCTTCTTGGTGGCGGCGCCAGTTTTGTCGTCCACCTCCACGAGGCCTTCCATGACTTGCACGAGGTACTTGCCGTCTTCTCCGGCGCTGAGGCCGAACTTGGTGCCCCAGTCGATGACTTTGGCGTCCTTGGTGTCGATGCTGAAACCTTTGGCCTGAGGCGGGACTTCGGCCACCAGAGTGCCACGGCGCAGCTTGCAGTTCATGCCGTCCAGCACTTCCACGGTGGCGGGGGCTTCCAGCACCAGCTCAGCGCCGCTGTCAAAGCGCAGCACGGCCAGGCCTTCGATCAAATCCAGCATCCCAGGCTTCAGACGTGCGCCCTCCACCGTGGGCAGGCTGCTGCCGGCCCACTGGCACTGCTGCGCACGGATCAGCGTGGCCACCGTGCCATCGCGCGTGCTTTGCAGCCAGAAGATGCCAAAGGTGATGCAGGCGGCTGCTGCTGCGGTGATGGCATGACGCCACCACACGGGCTTGGAGGTCGGGCGTGCTGCGGGAGCGGCCTGAGTATGCCAGGAGTCGTCGAAGCAGAGTTCGGCACGCTGATGCAATGCTTTGGCAAAGAAGGTGCGCGCTTCGGCATTTTCACGCAGTTCGGTCTCCAGCGCGGCCACCTCGGAGGCGCTGAGTTTTTCATCTCCAACAAGCGAAATTGATCGGCAGGCTTCAGGCTCATGATTCGGCTCCTTCCAGTTGGAGTTCTTTTTCCACGCAAGTCATGAGGTTCATGCGGATGCGGCTCAGGGCGCGATACACCGCGCCCACCGTGCTGCGGATGCGCTCGGCCACGCCATCGATCTCCAGGTCTTCGTAGTAGCGCAGCGTGACGAGCTGGCGGTGTGCGGCGGGCAGCTTGGCCACGCAAGCGCGCAGGGCATCGCCCCGGCGGTCGCCGCTGTCGCTGAGCTTGGAGACTTCATCGTGCAGCAGTTCCAGCATCTCGTCGCTCAAAGGCGTGGCCTCGCGCTTCTTCTGGCGGCGATGCGTGAGCACTTGGTGAAAGGCGGTCTTGCGTGCCCAAGCCAGGAAATTGGTGCCGCTCTCAAACTGATCAAAGCAGCGCCACAGGATCATTTTCGTCTGCTGCAGGATGTCATCCGCGTCATGCGGGGCGGGCACCATGCTGTGAACGTAAACGCCCAGGGCACGATCATGACTCGTGAGCAGTTCGAGGAATTCCTGGGTGCGGTCGTTGTCTGGCATGGCGTGGGGGCAGCGTGAAAGCCGCGTACGACATCTACAGTCGCCTGCGGCATGGCTTTGGACAAAATATTTCCCACCAGGTGCCGCCGCCGGCCTCCCACTCAGCAGCCTCCCGCAGCGCGGGGCCTCCGGGTCCGCAGCAGATGGATCTCGCGCAGCCTATGCAGCAGCGGCGCTGTGTGACTCACAGGCCCAGGCTTAATCTCTCCTTAAGCGCCACGACAAAGATGGCGAAAATGCCCACTTGGAAAGCGATGGACCATCCCTTCTCATTTCCAGCAAACTTGATGAACGTTTTCGACAAGGCGAACAAAGCCAGAATCACCCAGAGTGGCATGCCAGAAGGCGGCGGCGATCCTGTGTTCGACATCACCGGGGGTATGCAAAAAAAGAGCGCCATGCCGAACAATATTTGTCCCGATAGATTTAGAGCGACAGCTTTCATCAATTCACGGATACAAAATTCCTGCCATGTTTTTGGGTGGGCAGTCGCGCCCATTCAGGCAGAACATGATCCGCCTTGCGCCCCGCCCCTCAGTGCGCCGGCGCTTCGATCGTCGCATCAATCTTCTTCAGCGCGACCCACAGGGCCGGGTCTTCGGGATGGCCGTTGAATAGCACTTTGCCCTCAGGGGAGAGCAGGACCATGCGGGGGATGGTGGCGATCTCCAGCTCCTTGGTGTAGGGGCGCTCAGCGGGCTCGATGAGCCAGGGCATCTTGGCGTTCTGCTCCTGGCGGATGCGTTCGGCGGTGGCCTCGGCGTTTTCATCGTCCTTGTTCACCGCTGCCACGACGATGCCGTGGGCAGGGAGTGTCTCCGCCTTCGTTTTGAGCGCAGGCATCAGGTTCATGCAGGGGCCGCACCAGGAGGCCCAGAAGTCCAGCAGCAGGGCCTTCTTTCCACCCAGCACATCGTGCAGCGTGGTGGCCTCTCCCATGGAGGTGGTCAGCGGGGCTTTCAGATCGATGACCAGCGAGGCCATCTTGGCTTCGAGGCGAAACTTCTCCATAGCCTGAATGAAGACCGGCGCCTGCTGGGGGCTGAGCCAGATGGCTTCGAGGATGTTCGCTTTGAAACCGGCGGCATCCTTGGCCTCGCCTGCCTTCAGGGCCTTGATGTAGGCGATGAAGGACTTCACCGCTTCCACGTTCGGCAGCGCGGCGGCGCTGGCCGGATCAAAACTGCCCGAGAGGATTTCCACCTCAGGCAGAATCTTAACGAGGAAGGGCGTGTTTTGATGCCGCAGGCCCCAGACGAGCTTGGCCTCAATGATCTGCTGGCGCAGCACCCCGGCTTTGTTGGCCACTTTGGCCAGCTTCTGCAGTTCTTCCTCTTCAATGTCTTGAGCGAAGAGCCGTTGCACCACCGCCTGCGCATCGGCGGCAGATTCTTTGGCAGCAGGTTCTTTGGCGGCAGGTTCTTTGGCGGCAGTGGCCTGGGCGTGCAGAGAGAGCTGGGCGCAGCAGAGGAGAAAAACACAAAGGGCGGGTTTCATGGCTTTCGAACGGTCCCCATTTTTGTGACCAAAGTCGAGCAGAAAGTGACCATCCTCGGGAGGAATGAAAGATGCCTCCTACAGGGCGCGACTCCTGAGTCTCTTCATCCATGAAACTCACACTGACCCTGACACTCCTCCTCGCCACAGCCGCGTTTTGCCGCGCTGCGGACAACACCCCACCGGAAGGTTTCACCGCACTCTTCAACGGAAAGGACCTTTCCGGATGGTATGGCTGGGGCACCCAGGACCCAAACGACCTCTGGAAGATGACGCCGGAGGAGCAGGCCGCGTACAAGAAGAAATCCATCGAGGGCGGCCTCGTGGATGCGAAGGGCAATGACAAGGGCGACCACGTCAATGCGCATTGGAAAGTGGAGGACGGCCAGCTCGTCAATGACGGCAAAGGTTTGTATCTCACCACCGACAAGGACTACGGCGACTTCGAGCTCATGGTCGACTACAAGATGCTCCCCCTCGGCGACAGCGGCATCTACCTGCGCGGCATCCCCCAGGTGCAGATCTGGGACTTCACGGAGAAGGACGAAAAAGCCGTCGCGCTGGGCAAGCCCTTCGGTTCCGGCGGTCTTTGGAACAATAAGAATCCAGAGGGCAAGAATCCCCTGAAGCTCATGGACAAGCCCCTGGGCGAATGGAACACCTTCCTCATCCGCATGGTCGGCGAGCGTGCGACGGTGACCTTCAACGGCGAAGTCGTCGTGAAGAACGCGGTGCTGGAAAACTTTTTCGCCAACAAGAAGGCCGGTTACCTCGCCTACGGCAAAAAGGACGCCAAGAAAGCTGAAGGCGATGCCGCCAAGGCTGCCGAGAAAGTGCCGAACGGCTGGTTCCCAGATCCTGCCTTTGCCAAAGGCCCCATCCAGCTCCAGACCCACGGTAGCGAGATCCGCTGGAAGAACGTTTACATCCGCGAGATCTCCGCTGAAGAAGCCAACAAGGAACTGGCAGGCAACTGGGCTGAAGACGGCTTCAAAGAATACGTCAACGGCAAGGACCTCAGCAACTGGCAGGGTGCCGTGGACAGCTACGAAGTGGTGGACGGCGCGATCACCTGCAAGCCCGGCAAAGGCGGCGATCTGCTGACCAAGGAAGAATTCGAAAACGGCACCATCCGCGTGGAGTTCAAGCTCCCACCTGCAGGCAACAACGGCATCGCCCTGCGCACTCCGCTGGGTGGTCACTCCGCCTCCGACGGCCTTGAGCTCCAGGTCATCGACAGCGACGGCTACAACGCCAAGCAGGCCGCCGCTGGCAAGAAGGGCCTGGAGCCCTATCAGTATCACGGCTCCCTCTACCACACCGCCGGTGCCAAGCACGGCTACCTCCGCCCCGTGGGTGAGTGGAACTTCGAAGAAATCCAGGTCGATGGCCAGAAGATCAAAGTCATCCTCAACGGCACCAAAATCCTCGACGTGGACATCGACAAACTCGACCGCACCCAGATCGCCCATCCGCCGAAAGGTTTGGACCACACGAAGGGCTTCATCGGATTTGCCGGGCACAGCGATCCGGTGGTGTTCCGCAGCTTCAAGGTGAAGCAGAAGTAAGTGCGCTACGACGCTGCGCCAAGGTGCAGCAAGATGCGCTCATTGTCCCATTCATCACCCGTCAGGCCGAGAGGTCTGGCGGGTTTTTTGTGGGGAGGTAGCGCGGGCAATCCTGCCCGCAAAGAGCGCTCTCTTCACGGGCAGGATTGCCCGTGCTACTTGTGGTGTGTCGCACGCCCAGCGTGGAGTGGTCCGCACATTCCATGTACGGTGCCTGGTGGTCTGGCGGCTCAAGGACGCAAGAAGTCCTGCCGGGATATCTTGCGTGTGTTCGCCGGGCTCACGCGTTGCGTTGCAGCAGTCTTTTGATCCGTTTGAACAATCCGGGTCTGGCTTGGTGAAGACGCTCTTCGATCCGACGCACCAAGGATTTGGCTTCTTCGTAGTCCAGAGGTTCGGCTGAGCCTGTCACGTAGATTCCATTGTTTAGCACGCAAATCTTGTGGACGACCGGTTGCAGTGCTGTCATTGCCGCTTCGAGGGAGATTTTGTATTTTAGCTGAAGCGGCCACTCATCCATGAAGAAGACAGGATAGAGTTCGCAACCTGAAGCACGTGGTCCACCCACTTTAATGATGCCTTCACTGCTGATGATTGGATCTTCGAATCTCTGATCCCCCACGGTGACGAGGTAGGGATTCATGCCGCCGATCAATGCAGGGAGGAAGTCTTCGAGGATGTCTTTGCCAAAGCTGGTATCAGGAGTGAACTCAATATTAAGCGAGTCAGCTCCCGGGAAGGGGCTGCCGCCGGTCTCTGGTCTGAATCGATAAACGATGTGGCCCTCCATTCCACGGGGAAGGAAACTGCCAAGATTGCAGAAGGCAGTGAGATTTCCGCCTTTAATTTTGGGTGCTGCTGGAATGGCTCTGCCTTGGCATAGCTTTGAGTGGTTTTGCAGATGTTGGAATATCCGGACGTGAACAGTGGCAATACCCTCATCCGCGAACGCTTCGGCACTGGCTCGGATGTTATATTTCATCAGATGTGCCAAGAATGCCCCTCATGAGCCGCATCTCAACTGCAGTGCTCTATCTTTCGTGGCTCATTTGCTCCCAATTACGCCGGGCTGCAGGGGCTTCACGGTGCGAGATGATCCAGTTGCGGTGCAACTGGGCAACTTTGCTACGCCGCCGCCAGCACCTCTGTCTTCTCCACGTCCTTGAATTCCAGCTCCTCTTCGATGCGCAGATTTTCCACGATGTAGGCCTGGCGTTCGGGGGTGTTTTTGCCCATGTAGAAGGAGAGCATCTCCTTCACGCTGCGGTGCTCAGAGGGGATGGGTTTGCCTTCGGCGTCGAATTCGTGGGCGCGCTCCTTGACGGGCTCCAGACGCATGTGGGGTCCGATGAAATGCTTGAACTCATCCGGGCTGATTTCTCCGAGGCCCTTGAAGCGGGTGATCTCGGCGGTCTTGCCGCAGCGGTGGATGGCGCGCTGGCGCTCGTCGTCGCTGTAGCAGTAGTAGGTTTCCTTTTTGTTGCGCACGCGGAAGAGCGGCGTCTGCAAAATGTACAGGTGTCCTTTGCGCACGAGCTCGGGGAAGAACTGCAGGAAATAGGTGATCATCAGCAGGCGGATGTGCATGCCGTCCACATCGGCATCGGTGGCGAGCACGACGCGGTTGAAGCGGAGTTCTTCGAGGTCTTCCTCAATCTGCAAGGCGTTGGCGAGAAGATAAAACTCCTCGTTTTCATACACGATCTTCCGTGTGAGGCCGAAGCAGTTGAGCGGCTTGCCGCGCAGGCTGAAGACGGCCTGCGTCTCCACATCGCGGCTCTTGGTGATGCTGCCGGAGGCGCTGTCGCCTTCGGTGATGAAGAGGGTGCTGTCCTCGCGGCGCTTGTCCTTGGTGTCGAAGTGCACGCGGCAGTCGCGCAGCTTCTTGTTGCAGACCTTGGCCTTGCGGGCGTTTTCACGGGCGGCCTTCTGGATGCCGCTGATCTCTTTGCGCTCGCGTTCGTTGGAGTTGATCTTGTCCTGCAGCGACTTCGCGATGTCTGCATGCTTGTGGAGGAAGTTGTCGAGCTGCGCGGTGATGACGCTGGTGATGTGGCCGCGCAGGTTGCGCCCGGCAGGTTCCATGTGGGTGGAGCCGAGCTTGGTCTTGGTCTGGGACTCGAAGATGGGCTCCTGCACCTTCACGCTGACGGCGGCGATGAGGCTGCCTCGCACGTCGGCGGGGTCGAACTGCTTCTTATAAAACTCGCGGCACTCCTGCACGATGGCCTCGCGGAAGGCTGCGAGGTGGGTGCCGCCCTGCGTGGTGTGCTGGCCGTTGACGAAGCTGTAATACTCTTCGCCGTAGCCGCTGCCGTGCGTGAAGGCGACTTCGACGTCCTTGCCTACCAGGTGGATGATGGGGTACTGCGGTTCTTCGCTGAGCTTGGCGCGTATGAGGTCCATCAGGCCGTCCTTGGACTTGAACTTCTCCTCGCCTGCCGAAGTGCGCAGCAGCATCGTGAGGCCGGGATTGAGCCAGGCGTAGAAGCGCAGCATCTCGCGCACAAAGTCGAGGCGGTAATGAGTGTCTTCTGCGAAGCTTTCAGCATCCGCACGGAAGGCGATGCGGGTGCCGTTGGGCTCGGTGCAGGCCTTGGGCTTGCCCATGTCATAGACGACGATACCCTGGCTGAACTCGATGGAGCGCGTTTGATTTTCGCGGATGGCCTGAATCTCAAAGAACTCGGACAAAGCGTTTACGGCCTTGATACCGACGCCGTTGAGACCGACGGAGCGCTTGAAGACCTCGCTGTCGTATTTGGCTCCCGTGTTGATCTGCGCGGCGCATTCCAGCAGCTTGCCCAGCGGGATGCCACGGCCGTAGTCGCGCACGTTGACGGTCTGGTCCTCCGCGATGGTGATCTCGATGGTGTTGCCGTAGCCCATGACGTGCTCGTCGATGCAGTTGTCCAGCACCTCCTTGAGCAGGACGTAGATGCCATCCTCAGGCAGTGCGCCGTCTCCCAGCTTGCCGATGTACATGCCGGGGCGCAGACGGATGTGCTCGCGCCAGTCGAGGGACTTGATGGAATCTTCAGTGTAACCGTGTGCAGGAGCGGGGGTGGCCATGGGGGAGGGGCGAAATCAGAGTGCGGAAGGACGAAAAGGAGCCGAGCAAAGCGATACAGACGACCGAAGGGTGCCCGTAGGGTGAGCGCAGCGAATCAACGGTCTGAGATGGCAGAGAGGGGCGGGGGTGTCAAGGGGGTGTACTGGTCGTACGAGTAGGGCGGGGCGGGGGATTGATGATTTATGATTGATGATTTGGGAGCGGGGCACGGCGCAGCTCGGCCAAGCGGGCAGGCGCTGGCGGAGGGGATCATCTTGATCCCCTGGGTTTGGGATGGTTCGTGGGCGCTGGGCGTTGCGAGGGCGTGAG
>JAPLUN010000460.1 GCA_026397715.1 Verrucomicrobiota bacterium | reverse complement strand
CGTCCAGACCTCGCCGCTGCGCTGACCAACTTTTGAATCTCGCCTGAACGGCCTCAGTTCTGGCGGTAAATGACCACCACATCCGAGGATGGTCCGCTGGGGGAGAAGTCATTGCCAAAGCCCACGGTCTGCACGCCGGCGGCTTCGAGACCGAGCTCAATCAGGCGCTGCCGCACCGCCAGGGAGCGGCGTTCGGAAAGGGAGCGGGCGTGATCTGCCGGCAAATTGGGGGCCGTGTAGCCTGCGACAAGGAGGCGGGCCTTTTTGTTCTTGCCCATCTCCTGCGCCAGACTGGTCAAGGCCTGCTGATGTGCAGAGGTGAGCTGGAAGTTCGCGTTCTCAAACACCAGGGCAGGGCACGCCGGCTTGAGGCTGCCATTCAGCGGGGATGTGAAGCCTTCTCGTGGGCCGAGCGCATAGACGACCGCCTCAGAGGCGGGACTGTGCAAAAACGAAGGCATGGGAATGCTGCTGCAGGAGGCCAGCAGGATGCAGCCCACAAGGGCGCTCGAAAGAATGGCGGCTGGGCGTTTCATCATTGGCAGGGCGGCATTCATCAGGGCTCAGCGCATCCAGCGCGGTTCGGAGATGTGGCCATAACCGCGCAGGATGGAGCGACGGTTGCCGCTGCGCAGATCATGCACAAAGAGTTCACCGTGCAGAACGTAGGTGATGAAATGGCCGTTGGGGCTCCAGGACGGATGTTCCGCACCACCCGCCTGCACCACACGCACGCCCCCATTGGGGTAGGGTTTGATGGCTACGGTCCATTCACCACTGGTACGCGTGGTGAAGGCGATGTGCCGACCATCCGGTGACCACTCGGGATCCGTGCAAAAGTGGTAGCCGGTGCGCCAGCGAAACAGGCGTGAGGATTGTCCTTCTTTTTGAGGAACTTCGACGACGTAGAGCTTGGGGCCGTCGCCATCATCACTGGAAAACACCAGCTGACGACCATCAGGATGCCAGGAAGGACTCGAGGGGGCGCCGACGGAATCGCTCACGCAGGCGGCGGTGTTCGTGTTGAGGTCGCTCACAAAAATTTCTGGATTGCCGATGAAGCTCATCACGGCGGCGAGGTGCGTTCCATCCGGAGAGAAGGCCGAGCCAAAACTGCTGCCGGGAGTGTCAGTCACGCCGCGTTCCCAGCCGACATTCAGATCCAGCAGCCGGATGATGGGGAATCCGGTGCGATAGCTGGTGAAGGCGATCATGGATGAATCCGGTGAGAGCGAGGGGGCCACTGCCGCATGCTTGTCATGCGTGACCTGATGCACCTCGCCGCCTTCAGCATCGCAGATGTAGATCTGTCGCTTGCCGCTGACATCACTTACAAAGACGATGCGGCTGGTGGCCAGTCCCGGTCTGCCGGTGATAGTGTAGATGATGTCGTCCGTGAGCGCCTTGAGATTCTCGTCCAGTCCTGGTGCGGCATAGCTGCGCTGAAAGAGATCTTTGCCTTTGGCATCCTTAAGCTTGCCGGTGACTCGCCCGCCGGAGGAGGTGCCTTCCACAAGAAAGTCGGCTTTTTCATCTGCCCCAGCGACGAAGAACTCGCGAGAATCGAGCAATTCCTTGTGCAGGGTCTGCTGGGCGCTGGAACCTGTGCCGCCCGAGAAGGATCCCACGCGGATGCGAGGCATGGTTTTTTTATGTTCCTCGGTTTTGCTTTTGCCACCACCCAGGCTGAACAAGTCGCGCAGTCTCTCCATGACGCCAGCTTCCGCCCTTGTGCCATGAGACACGACGAGGGTGAGAATGAGAAGCAGCGCGCGGGCGTTCATGCAGAGGTCAGGGCAGCAGAAGGAAGTTCAGTTCCAGATCGTAGCTGTCTTTGGAGTAATTAGAAGGCAGCGTTGTGGAAATTTTTTTCACTTTTGCGGCGGCTTCGAGAATGGACTGATCTAGAACGTGCGAGCCGGAAAATTTGTTCATTTGGGCCTTCAAGACCGTGCCGTCCTTGCCGATGGAGATGTTTAGCCGCCCTTCGCGCTGGCCTTCAGGCACGCTTTCGATTGGGGGGGCGATCCAGCTGACGAGGAATGCCGCATTGACTGCTTCATCGACGGCATCCAAATCCACTTCCTCTGTGGCCGGGGTGGCACTGTTGGAGGGCGGAATCGCCGATGGACGCAGGGTGTTAAGTCGGGCGATGTCCATCAGCGTCGGGCTGGTCATCGGCGGAACGGGGGCTCCGAACAGGGTGGTTTCGGTGCGCTTTTCGGGGGCTCTGCGCAGCGTGATGCTGCGATTGGCTGAGGGTTTTGAAGATGTGGCGGCAGAGCCTGCAAACAAGGGGGCACTGGTGGTGTTTGGCACCGGCTCCATCTGATGCTGCTGAGGCGGGGCGGCGATCAGCGTGGCTTTCTGTACCGGGGGCTCGGCTGCTGGTTTGGGAGCTACAACCGGGGGCTTTTTGTCCGCCTTGGGGGATGAGGCCACCAATTTGGCCCGAGGCAAAGGGGCGGACACTGGCACCTGGGATTTAAAATCACCGGGATTCATCCAGGCAAGCTGGGCGGTCCTGGCATCGCGCTTGAGACTGCCGACATTCTGCCACCACCACCAGACGCCAAACACCGCACCCAGATGCAGCGAAACGATGACAAACACCGCTGCTGAAATGGGCTCCAGCGTCGTGGGACGTTTACGGTTCGTCTTCAATCAGGGGGCCTCTGCATGAGTCGTGACGGCGGTCTTCTGAATGCCCGCTGCTTCAAGCAGCTGCATCGTTTCCACCAGCTGCTGGACTGGCAGGTCGCGATGCATGCGCACCTCAATGCCGATGCCGGGTTTGCGCTGGGCGAGTTGTTTTAAAGAAACGGGCAGGTCCGTCCGCGCGAGCATCGCGCCGTTCAGCGTGACTGACTGGTCGCTGTTCACCCGCAGCGTTATGGTTTCTGTCGGAGCAGGTGCGCTGGTGGGGGCGGGAGGAGGTGTGGGGGCTGTCGCTGTCAGCATGGCTTTGTCTGCCTTGAGCAGGGGAGCTGCCAGCAGGAAAACAAACAGCAGCACCAGCACCAAATCCATCAGCGGAGTGAGGCTGATTTCGGTGATGAGGCGGAGCTGATGCCTGTTGGAGTGGCGTTTCATGCGCGGGCGTGGAAGGCGTGCATTGACGAGGGCAGGGGGGAGGAACTGCCGCTGAAGGCGGGCATGGACGGACTGCCGAGGGCGCTCATGCTGGGCAGGGCTTCGTTGGTGAAACGGTGGTCCACAAAGGTGCGGTCAAAGCCCGCGTTGAGCTCACTGGCGAAGTTGTCCAGCCGCACCACCATGCCGCGGATGCGGTTCACCAAGGCATTGTAACCGATCATGCTCGGGATGGCGACCAGCAGACCCAGCACGGTGGTGACCAGTGCGGTGGTGATGCCTGGTGCCAGAGTGGCGAGAGTGGCGGTGCTGCTGGCAGACGTCATCGTGCTGAAGGTGTCCAGAATGCCCCAAACCGTGCCCAGCAAACCGAGAAAGGGTGCGCTGCTCAGGGTGGTGGCCACCCAGCTCATGCGTGCTTCGAGCCGCAGAGCGGCCTCGGCCACGCTGCGCTCCATGGCCACCTGCACCGCATTCATCTGTGAAGGAGTGATGCGGCCCGCGCCTTGCAGCCGTGCGGCAAAGGTGGTGCCAGGCTCGTCCTCACCCAGAAGGTACCAGGACATCTCGCGGCAGGCTGCGTGGTAGATGTGGTAGAAGGAGGAAAACTCATGGGGCTCGCGCTGTTGATACAGTTCCAAGGCATGATTGCTCTCACGGTATTCGCGCAGAAAAGACAGGTTGGCCTTGTGCACCCGGGAGAGCAGGAAGTGCTTGCTGAGGATCACCACCCAACTTGTGATTGAGAAAAGCGCGAGGAAGCCGCAGATGATCCAGCAGGTCAGCGTGCTGTGTTCGAGGCCGTATTGCAGGCCGGGCGAGAGAAAGGATTCCATGGGCGGCATTGCGTGAGAAGGAGTTACTGCTAGTTAAAAGACCTTAATAGTCGGGCGTCAACCGGCGAGTGCGAGGAGAATGGCGGGGAATCAGCTCTCGCAGGCGGCATTTCCGGCAGCAGGTTCCGTGCGCACTGCAATGGGCGGCAGACAAAGCCGTCATTTAGCGCCGCCGTGGATCATCCCCCCGCCGAATACGAAGCGCTTCTTGCACCCGGCCCGTTTCTTGCTTCCCTCAGTCCCCTCAACTCAAAAACACACCCCTAAGATGCCCGTAGCCACACCCGCCCAGTACCGTGCCATGCTTGATGCCGCCCAGAAGGGTGGTTACGCCTATCCGGCGATCAACGTCACTTCCATTACGACCATCAACGGCGCGCTGAAGGCCTTCGCAGAGTCCAAGTCTGACGGCATCATCCAGGTTTCCACGGGCGGCGGCGAATTCGCCTCCGGCACCTCCCTAAAAGATCAGGCCTTTGGTGCCATCGTTCTCGCTGAGGCCGCCCACCGCCTGGCAGAAAAGTACAACATCCTCGTCGGTCTGCACACCGATCACTGCCAGCCGAAGAAGGTGGACAGCTTCCTCAAGCCTCTCATCGCCGAAACAGCCAAGCGCCGCGCTGCAGGCCTGAACAACCTCTTCCAGAGCCACATGCTCGACGCCTCGGAACTGCCGCTGGCTGAAAACATGCGCCTTTCCAAGGAACTGCTCGAAGAGTGCGTGAAGCACGAGATCATCCTCGAAGTCGAAGCCGGCGTCGTCGGTGGTGAAGAAGACGGCCATGACACCAGCGGTGTTGCCGCCGACAAGCTTTACACCACCCCTGAAGACATGGTGGAAGTGTATGAGACCCTCAGCGGCATCGGCCGCTTCATGTTTGCCGCCACCTTTGGCAACGTGCATGGTGCCTACAAGCCCGGGGCCGTGAAGCTCAAGCCCACCATCCTGCGTGATGGCCAGGCCGCAGTGACCGCCAAGCATGGCGCTGCAGCAGAAATGGACCTCGTTTTCCACGGCGGTTCCGGCTCCCTCCTTGAAGAAATCCGCGAGACCCTCGGCTACGGCGTCGTGAAGATGAACATCGACACCGACACCCAGTATGCCTTCACCCGTCCGATCGTTGATCACATGATGAAGAACTACTCCGGCGTCCTCAAGATCGACGGCGAAGTGGGCGACAAGAAGACCTATGACCCACGCAGCTACCTCAAGAAGGGCGAACAGGGCCTCTGCGACCGCATGAAGGAAGCCTGCAACGACCTGCTGAGCACCGGGAAGACGATCTTCGGAACGGTGTAAGCTGCAGAAATCCATCACCCCACATTTTGGAAGGCAGCGTTAAAACGCTGCCTTCCGTCTTTTCCCCCTTATAGTTTTGTCATGAAATCCCATCTTCCGAATCATCCCATGCAGATCTATCTCATCCGCCACGGCGAGGTGGAGGAGAAGTATCACAAGGTGTTTGGGGGCTCGCGCATCGACATGGGTTTGTCGCCGCTTGGGGTGCGGATGGGGGAGGCGGTGGCGACGTGGCTGAAGGACACGAAGGTGGAGGCGATCTATGCGAGCCCGATGCTGCGCGTGCAGCAGACGCTGGCACCGCTGGCGAAGCAGACTGGCCTGGAGCCGGAGCTGATGCCGGGGCTGATGGAGATCGATTTCGGCGACTGGACCGGGAGCCGCTGGGATGAGGTGCAGACGAACTTCAACGCGAGCGCGTTTGACTGGCTGGAGATCATCGAGAACAACGGGATCGCGAATGGCGAGAGCATCGACAGCCTGATGGAGCGGGTGCAGGAGTGCCTGCGAGCGGAAGCACGCGGTGGAGATTGAGCTGCTGAATTATCAGCCGCCGGTGGCTTGAACTGAAGCTGACCAGTTGCGCTGCAACTGAGGGCTTTTTTTTGCTGGTGGTGCAATGCCAAGGACTCCGGGCAGTCTGTGTGCTGCGTGTGTCGCTGGCATGCCTACGGCATGCGCTCTTGAACTGGAGGGTTGGTGGAGTGGTCCAGGGGTGCGCTCGTGCCTCGCTTACCCCTGGCTACCCGCTGTGATCCCCTTCGGGGATCGTATGAGTCAATGGGCCTGATCCGGGTGGATCTTTAGCTCACTATTTGTGGATGATTAGTAATTCAACGGCTTCAGTTCGGGCAGGAGGAACTTGCCGTCTTTGCGGATGAGCTTGCCGTCGAAGTGGATTTCTCCGCCGCCGTATTCGGGGCGCTGGATGTTGACGAGGTCCCAGTGCACCTGGCTGCGGTTGCCATTGTCAGCGACGCCTTCGTAGGCCTGGCCGGGGGTGAAGTGGAATGACCCGGCGATTTTCTCATCAAACAGAATGTCGCGCATCGGCTCGCGGATCTCCGGGTTGAAGCCGAGGGCGAATTCGCCGATGTAACGCGCGCCTTCATCGCTATCGAGGATTTTGTTAATCTGGCGGGTTTTCGCGCCGGCCTCGGCCTTGATGATTTTGCCCTTGGCGAATTCCAGGCGGATGCCGTCGAACGGGATTCCCTGATAGATAGACGGGGCATTGTAGGTGATGCAACCTTCCACCGAATCGCGGACGGGTGATGTGAAAACCTCGCCGTCAGGGATGTTGAAATTTCCGCCGGAGAACACCGCCGGAATGTCCTTGATCGAGAAGCGCAGGTCGATGCCAGGGCCGGTGATTTCCACCCGGTCCGTTTGATCCATGAGTTTCTTGAGGGCGGCCATCGCCGGGATGAGCGCCTTGTAATCTAGCAGGCAAACCCTGAAATAGAAATCCTCGAACGCCTCGGTGCTCATGCCCGCCTGTTGCGCCATCGCGGGAGTTGGCCAGCGCAGCACGCACCACTTGGTCTTTTTCACCCGGTAATCGGTTACCGGGCGCAGGTGTTTCATCGCGAGTTTCATTTTTCCCGCCGGGACGTCGGAGGTTTCGGCGATGTTATGGCTGCCGCGGATGGTGATATAGGCGTCCATGCTATTCATTTCCGTCAGCAGGTGCTGGGCGAGAATCGTGTATTGTTCGGCGTCCGCGCCGCGCAGCATTTCGCGGGTCAGGCCGGCCTGGTGGATGCGCAAAAACGGCAGTGCTCCCTTGGCCCGCACCTCGCGGATCAAGGCGAGGCCGATGGCTTCCGGGGCGTCATAAAGATCCAGAAGAACCTTTTCGCCCTTCTTGAGCGAGGTGGAATAACGGACCAGTTGGCGGGCGAGGGCGTCGATGCGTGCGTCGTGCATGGCACTGTGGATAGCCGCTGGCAGCCGGTTTTCCAAGTACCAAGTCGCGGGGAGCTTGTAGATCGGGAATAGGGGAACGCGGATTGCAGAATCTCGGAGGAACCCTTTCACCGGAACTCCGATCCGCCGTTGCCCATGAAGTGCCAATGGGCTGAGGTCAACCACCCACCATTGGCATCCCATGGGCGAGGGCGATTCAGGAGATCGCCCCTCCTTG
>JAPLUN010000481.1 GCA_026397715.1 Verrucomicrobiota bacterium | reverse complement strand
GCGCATGTGAAGGAGTTGCTCGAGCAGGCGGCCGACAAGCTCCGCGTCATCGCGCCCGATGTGCCGATGGGCATCTACTCGGCGGGCCTGAAACGCAAAGACCTTGGCTACGCCGTCACGGTCGCGGGCATCCAGAGCATCTGGAAGAAAGCGTGCGACCTCGGGCCGGTCGATCTGATCATCGTCGACGAAGCGCACATGGTCCCCGCCGAGGACGACGGGATGTACCGGCAGTTCATCGCCGACGCCAAGGTGGTCAATCCAAACGTTCGCATCATCGGGCTGACCGCGACGCCGTGGGCCAATGGGGGGGCCGCGTGGTGCTGCTGGCGCATGTGAAGGAGTTGCTCGAGCAGGCGGCCGACAAGCTCCGCGTCATCGCGCCCGACGTGCCCATGGGCATCTACTCGGCTGGCCTCAAGCGCAAGGACCTCGGCTACGCCGTCACGGTCGCGGGCATCCAGAGTATCTGGAAGAAGGCTTGCGACCTGGGCCCCGTCGATCTGATCATCGTCGATGAGGCGCACATGGTCCCCGCCGAGGACGACGGGATGTACCGCCAGTTCATCGCTGACGCCAAGGTGGTGAACCCGAACGTCCGCATCATCGGGCTGACCGCCACGCCGTACCGCATGAAGTCGGGTTCGATTTGCGCCGCCGAGAACATCCTCAACCACGTCTGCTACGAGGTCGGCGTCCGCGAGCTGATCGTGCAGGGATTCCTGTCGCCGCTCAAGACCAAGGCGGGCCTGCAGAAGATCAGTACCGATGACCTGCACGTCCGCGCCGGCGAGTTCGTGGCCAGCGAGGTCGAGGACCTCATGGACAAGGAGGGGCTCGTCGAAGGTGCGTGCGCGGAGATCGCCGCCCATACCAAGGACCGCAGCGCCACGCTCATCTTCTCGTCAGGCATCCGCCACGGGCAGCACATCGTCGATGTGCTCAAGGCCAAGCACGGCGTCGAGTGCGGCTTCGTCACCGGCGACACGCCCGACGGCGTGCGTGCGGCGATCCTCGGTCGCTTCAGCGCCGGGGATCTCAAGTACCTGTGCAACGTGAACGTGCTGACGACCGGCTTCGATGCACCGCACATCGACTGCGTGGCGCTCGTGCGCCCGACCATGTCGCCGGGCCTGTACTACCAGATGGTGGGCCGGGGCTTCCGGCTGCACCCGGGCAAGAACGACTGCCTGGTGCTGGACTTCGGCGGCAACGTGCTTCGGCATGGACCCGTCGACGCGATCCGCATCTCTACTGATGATCGTGGCGACGGCGAAGCGCCCGCCAAGGAGTGCCCGAACTGTCAGGCGCTCATCGCGGCGGGATACCAGACGTGCCCGCAGTGCGGTCATGTTTTCCCTGAGCCCAACAAGCAGCAGCACGAAGCGAAGGCCAGCACCGAGGGCATCCTCAGCGGCCAGACCTCACGCGAGGATCACCAGGTCAGCGAGACCACGTACCACGTGCACTACAAGCGGCACGACCCGTCTGCGCCGTTGACGATGCGGGTGGAGTACCGCGCTGGCTTCAACCGCTACTTCCGCGAGTGGGTCTGCTTCGACCATACCGGGTACGCGCGCACGAAGGCCGAGGTCTGGTGGCGGGTCCGCTCCGTCGAGCCGGTGCCCGGCGGAACGGAAGAGGCGGTCGAGATGGCCAAGGCCGGGGCGCTCGCGCCGACACTTGCCATCACCATTGAGAAGAAGGCCGGTGACCAGTTCGAGCGTGTCACGCAGCATGTTCTCGGCAACAAGCCGCCGCGCCTGGATAGCGACGAGGGCCTGCCGGCGCGGCCGCCGGAGCCCGCGGGCATGACGTACGGCATCCCCGAAGACGAGATCCCCTTCTGATGGCCAGCACCCATACGCACAACCTGCTCGACGCGGCCCGGTGGTACCGGTCGCGCGGCTACGCGCTGATTCCGGTGCCGGCGTCCACCAAGGTCCCGGTGCTGGCGGGCTGGCAGGAACTGCGACTGACCGATGAGGACCTGCCCCGCCACTTCAACGGGAACGGCAACCTTGGACTGCTCCTGGGCGAGCCGAGCGGATGGCTGGTCGATGTCGATCTCGATTGCGAGGAGGCGGTGGCGCTCGCGCCTGAGTTCTTGCCGCCCACGGGCGCGAAGTCGGGCCGCCCCGGCAAGCTCGCGTCGCACTGGTGGTACGTCTGCGAGGGGGCCAAGACGCGCAAGCACCAGGACCCGGTCTCCAAGAAGATGATCGTGGAACTGCGGAGCACCGGAGCGCAGACGGTCGTCGGCCCGAGCATCCATCCCAGCGGCGAGCCGTACGACCCGGTC
>JAPLUN010000656.1 GCA_026397715.1 Verrucomicrobiota bacterium | reverse complement strand
TTTTTTCTCAGCCCGCGTTTTTCGCTGCGGGTTGGGATCTTAGAACAGCTTCAGAACCGTGCAACTACATTGTGCTGTTTTTTGCAAAAAAGTTTCGTTCGAAGCATCCAATCAGTCATTTCCTGCCGATTCCTGCCCCATGCTGCGCCTTCGATCCCGTATTCATGTTGTCTGCAAAAGCGGCTCTCCAAAAACGACGTTTTGTCTACGTAAACGCGTCGTTTTGAGCATTGGCGAAGCCTCGTTTTTGAAGCCTGCTGATCATCTCATGAAGGCATCGATCCAAAAACTTCATCGCGTTGTGCGTGCATCACGCATTTTCTTCTCTTCCCTCGATTTCATCGATGATTGAGCTCGATGTCGGCAGGCATTCGGAGCTGCAAATGAGCCATCAAAAACATGCCTCCATATCGTGCCTCTCGTCTGACTCTAAAACACCCTTGGTACCGCCTGTTCTGGGCGCTGTCCTCATATGTGAGACGCGACTGTGCACTGCGACCTCTGCCTCCCTCATTCCTATATTGGGATGATGCCAGATGTCCCGCTTTGAGGCGCTTGGGGGCCTGGCGTGGCTTGTCCCGTATATGAGCAGGGACAAAAAAGTGGTGTCATTCGTGCTACTCTTGCTATTTCGTTGGTCGCTACCCCATCCCAATGAACACACCACTCACCTTCACCACTGGCTCCGGCGCTCCCGGCAAATTTTACTCTCTTCCCGCTCTTGAAAGTGCCGGTGTAGGCAATGTCTCTCGTCTGCCAGTGTCCATCCGCATCGTGCTGGAGTCCCTGCTGCGTAATCTGGATGGGAAGAAGGTCACTGAGGCCGACGTCAAAAACCTCGCGAACTGGAACGCGAAGAACCCGGGTGAATATGAGATCCCCTTCACTGTCGCCCGCATCGTGCTGCAGGACTTCACCGGCGTGCCTCTTCTCGTCGATCTGGCCGCCATGCGCTCGAAGGTGAAAGAACTCGGCAAGAACCCGAAGATGGTCGAGCCCCTCGTGCCCGTCGATCTCGTGGTCGATCACAGCGTGCAGGTGGACTTCGCCGGTACGCAAAATGCGCTGAATCAAAACCTCGCGCTGGAGTTTGAGCGCAACAAGGAGCGCTATCAGTTCCTCAAATGGGGTGAACAGGCCTTCGACACCTTCAAGGTGGTGCCTCCTGGCATCGGCATCGTGCATCAGGTGAACTTGGAATACCTCGCCAAGGGCGTGCTGGAAAAGGACGGTGTGTATTATCCCGATTCCCTCGTCGGCACCGATTCGCACACGACCATGATCAACGGCCTCGGCGTCGTTGGCTGGGGTGTGGGTGGCATTGAGGCCGAAGCAGGCATGCTCGGCCAGCCGGTGACCTTCCTCGTCCCGGAAGTCGTCGGTGTTTACCTCAAAGGTGCGCTCAAAGAAGGTGTCACCGCCACGGACCTCGTGCTCGAAGTCACCCAGAAGCTGCGCAAGCTCGGTGTCGTCGGCAAATTCGTCGAGTTCTACGGCCCGGGCGCAGTCAGCCTGCCAGTGACCGACCGTGCGACCATCGCCAACATGGCCCCTGAATATGGTGCCACGATGGGCTTCTTCGGTGTGGATGAAGAAACCATCGCCTACCTGCGCGGCACCGGCCGCAGCGAAGAGCTCTGCACCACCGTCACCAATTACTACAAGGCCCAGGGCATGTGGGGCATCCCCACCGAAAAAGGCAGCATCGAGTTCACCACCGAGATGGAGATGGACCTCAGCACCGTGGTCCCCTGCGTTTCCGGCCCGAAACGCCCGCAGGACCGCATCGAAGTGCCTGCTTTGAAATCCAAGTTCAATGAACTCCTGGCTGCCGATGTGAAAGCCGGCGGGTTTGGCAAGGCTTCGACTTCACAGGTTGTCGAGCACCTCGGCGCAGCCAAGGCAGACGGACTGGATGTCACGGGCGCAGCAGCTGGTGTGGATGTGGTTTCAGACAAGACCTCGTTCGAAGTCACCGTCGATTCCAAAGGCGGCATCAAAGACAGCATCACCGACGGCAGCGTGCTCATCGCTGCCATCACGAGCTGCACAAACACCAGCAATCCGAGCGTCATGCTCGCTGCCGGTCTCCTCGCGAAGAAGGCGAACGCCAAGGGCCTCACGGTGAAGCCTGCTGTCAAAACCAGCCTCGGGCCAGGATCCCGTGTGGTGACTGATTACCTCACGAAAACCGGCCTTCAGGTCGAACTCGACAAGCTCGGCTTCCAGACCGTTGGCTACGGCTGCACCACCTGTATCGGCAACTCCGGCCCGCTTGATGCAGGCATTGAAGACGTCGTCAAAGGCCAGGATGTCGTGGCTGCCAGCGTGCTTTCCGGCAACCGCAACTTCGAAGCCCGCGTGCATCAGAGCATCAAGGCCAACTTCCTCATGAGCCCTCCGCTTGTGGTCGCCTACGCCATCGCAGGCACGGTCGATATTGATCTGAGCAAAGACGAACTCGTCGCCGGCAGCGGCGTCTATCTGAAGGACATCTGGCCCACGCTCAAAGAAGTGCGCGATGCCATGGCGTCTGCTCTTTCTCCGGATGTCTTCCGCAAGCTCTACACCGATTTCGCTTCGCAGAATCCGAAGTGGAACGAGATCCAGGGCGGCATCGGCGAAGTCTTCGAGTGGGATGGCAAGTCCACCTACATCCAGCATCCGCCGTTCTTCGCTGATTTCAGCATGACCCCCGGCGACATCACCGAGATCAAGGGTGCCCGCCCGCTCGGCATCTTCGGCGACTCCGTCACCACCGACCACATCAGCCCTGCGGGTGCGATCAAGAAGGCAAGCCCCGCTGGTCGCTTCCTGCTCGAACACGGTGTCACCCAGGCTGATTTCAACAGCTTCGGCAGCCGCCGTGGCAATGACCTCGTCATGACCCGTGGCACCTTCGCCAACGTGCGCATCAAGAACCTCATGCTGGGTGGCAAGGAAGGCGGCGACACCCTCCTCCAGCCTGCAGGCACCGAGATGAGCATCTACGACGCTGCAGAGGCCTACAAGGCCGCTGGCACGCCTAGCATCATCCTCGGCGGTGAAGACTACGGCATGGGTTCCAGCCGCGACTGGGCCGCCAAAGGAACGCGTTTGCTCGGCGTCAAAGCCGTCATCACGAAGTCCTTCGAGCGTATCCACCGCAGCAACCTCGTCGGCATGGGCGTCCTGCCCTGCAACTTCAAGGACAAGGCCGACTACGACAAGGTCAAGGACCTCAGCGATGCCACCTTCGACCTCCTGGGCCTGAGCAATGACTTCAAGCCCATGAGCGAAGCCACCCTCCGCGTCCACAAGGCCGACGGCAGCAGCTTCGACGTCCCCGTCGTCGTCCGCATCGACACCCCCGTCGAAATCGACTACTACCGCGCCGGCGGCATCCTGCCGTATGTGCTCGCCCAGATCCTGCGCGCCAACGCGTAAGCCGTAGAACGAACTTCCAAGTTCGTTCCCTCCAGACACGATTCAACAATCATCCGGCAGACCGCAAGGCTGCCGGATTTTTGTTTTCTGGCATATTTCATCGGAAGGATCACACTCAGAGGCATGAATGCCGCCACCGTCTTTCCCATGATTCCTTCCGCGAGTAAATCGCTGTGGTTCTTTGCCATCATCAGCCTCATCCTCGTCGGTGTCCTGTTGCTGATGATCTGGCTGGCGTGGTCCATGCAGCATGTGCGTTTCACGGTCTCGAATGATGGCCTGCGGCTTCAAGGCGATCTCTATGGTCGAATGGTCCCGCTCAAGTCGCTCAAACTCGACGAGGCGGTCGTCACCAACCTGCACACCGACAAGGATCATCAGCCGAAATGGCGCACGATGGGCACAGCGCTGCCAGGCTACGCCGCCGGATGGTTCAAACTCCGCAATGGGGAGAAAGCGCTGCTCTTTGTCACGGACAAGACACGCGTGGCACGCATTCCGACCACGGAAGGCTACAGTCTCATGCTCAGTGTCAGCGATCCTGCGGCGCTCATTGACGCTTTGAAGCAGCAAAGCGCGCCCTGAAGAACCGATCACCCGCCGTTCACCACCATGCCACGCAGCGCGCTCGATGACATCATCGGCTGCAGCAGCGCCAGACCGGCACGCAGCTGTGCGGGGGTGGTTTTGACAGGATTGTTGACGATGAGCACATCGGTCGCGAGCGGGGCCAGCGGCGCGACGTTGGCAAAGCTTTTCAGCAGCGGAGAAGCATCGAGAATGATCCAGTCCACTTCCGTCTTCGCACGCTCGATCCAGCTGCGGTAGCCGTCGAGCAGTTCGTTGGTGGCGTGCGCGGGCAGATCGCAGCCGGGGAGAAGGAAAAGATTGCTGTGGCCGTAGCGGAGGGCCTCCAGGTTGCTGGCATAGGCGCCGTAACCCTGCACGGCACGCGGGAACCACTGATGCAGCGTGGGGGAGGACGGATTGCACTCCATCATGAACACGCGGCGGCCCTGGTGGCAGAAGGCGGCGGCCAGAGCGGCGGATACCAGCGTTTTGCCATCTCCAGTGCCCGCACTCGTAATGAGAATCACCCCAGCGGTGCCGCTGCGGTTCATGGCTTGTTGTTCGAGCGTGCTGGTGAGCTGATGCAGCGCACTGGAAGCGCCGATGGGTTCCGGTTTCAGCAGTTCCGAAAGCATGGCCTCCGGGCTGGATCCCTGCACGTAAGGAAGACGGGCGAGAATGGTGGTTTCACCATTGGCAGGCTTGATCACCGGCGCCTGGCGCGATTGAGGTGGCATCGGCTCCGGACGACTCATCGCAGGCGGTGGGCGTTCAGTAGCAGGCAAGGTCGGCGCTGCAGGGCTGGCAATGGCGAATGGAGAAGCACGCGGCGGTGCCTGCTGAGCTGGATAGCCATAGCCATACGCGGTGTGTTGCGTTTGATCCTGCATCACAGGCTTTTCGACTTTGGGGTTGAAAAGCTTCTTCACATGATCGTCAAAAATTCCCCAACCCACTGGCAGGCCGATCAGGGTCAGACCAAACAGCATCACAGCAGCCAAGGCGGCGATGGGCTTGCTCGGTTTCACAGGTTTTTCCGGCACCGTTGCCACATCCGCCACACGCAGCAGACCGCTGTCACGGAACTGGCCCGTGAGTGCTGCCTGACTGCGGCGCATCTCGATTTTCTCATAGAGATCGCGGTCCATTCGCACCTGGTCGCGCAGCAGGCTCTGCTGCACGTTCTTGCCATTGACGTCCAGCGCCACGCCGCGCGCTTCTTCGAGCTGGCGGCGGTAGTCAGCAAGCTGGCGCTCCTGCGACTCCACCTCTGCCTGGATCATCCCACCCACGGAGCTGATCGCACGGGCCAGCGACCCGCGCAGCGCTTCGATTTCATTCGTCAGGCCGATCATGCGTGGGTGTTTGCGGCCGCAGGTGGCTTCCAGAGGCGCACGTTCGGCGATCTTGGCATCAAGCTGCTTGCGGATGAAATTCACATCCGGGTTGTCTGCAAACAGCCGAAGTTCGGTAAGGTCACGACCGACCTTCTGCGCAGCCACAAGATCATTGAGATCACTTTTGGCGCGGGTCAGCTTGAGGTCAGCCTCCGTGATCGCGACGTTAAGCTGGCGCACCTTGTCGTTGGAGACATCCTTGGAATCGACGTCTTCCATGATCCCCTGGCTTTTGCGGTATTCGGCAAGCTTCTGCTCCGATTCACGCAGTCTTTTTAGCAACTCCGCAGACTTGGTTTCAAGGAAGGTGGAGGCGTTCGCGCTGAGCTGGCCTTCCTCCTCGGCCACATAGCGGGTGTACTCTTCCGTGAACTGATTGGCGAGATCGGCGGCGGTCTTTGGATCACGGTCGCGAATCTGCACCCGCAGCACGTGCGATTCCTTGAGCGGCTCCACCCGTGCATTGCTAATCATCAGGTTGATGAACCGCTCACGTGGATCGCCAGGCTTGCCCGGCTTGTACAGCCCCAGCAGTTTCATCAGCTCGTCCTTGCGACTGAGCGAGTTCGCCTCACGATCCAGAAGCGCATCACGCTCCTTCGCCGGAAAGTGGTCGAATAAATAACTCAGGTAGCGCCGGGACAGCAGCTCCGCACGGTGGTTATTAATCAATTGCACAGCACTCAGTTCTCCAGGACCGCGGGAGACCGCGCCATCGATGTCAACCGGACTGGCATCCTGAATGCGCAGCAGCAGCTGAGACTCCGCCTCGTAGATCTTCACCCCCATGCCGAGGTAGTAAAACGTGAATGCCGCGAGCATGAGACCCAGCACCGCACCCCGCAGCCAGCGCTTGCGGATATAGCCGATGACATCCACGAGACTGATGAGCGACTGCACCTCAAAATCCTGCGGATTGATCGGCGGCAGGAAGGCACGCGGATCAAACACCGGCGACATGCCCGGATGCGCCGGCATGGTCATGGATGGAGCCATTGGCACCAGGCCGCGCGCTGGTGGGAGGGCAAGCATCGCTCCAAAGCCGTCCGGTGGGGCGGCGTTTGAGGACTGGATGCTGTAGGAAATGGCCATATGAATGAATTAAGCAGCTGGAGGGAGAACAGGTTCATTCCCCTCCTGAGAATCGTTGGAACTAGTCACCACTGGAGAATTGGACCGTGGCAACCAGCGGCGCACGGTACGCAGAGCTCGAAAGGCGGTGGCGCGCCAGCTTGCCGGATTGAAACCTTCGAGATCGAGCAGCCAGCGTGTACCGTCACACCACTGGCGTTTGTATTCGTATTCGCCGGGCAGCATGTCATGCACCTGCAGACCGCGCTGTATGCAGCAGTCAACAGCCCAGCGAATCACCAGCTTTCCAGGGGAAATCTTCGCCAATGATCGCTCCCAGCCCGACTGATACTGAAAAAATTGCTCCCTCTCAACGAAGCCGTAAAGCGCGGCCACCAGTTTGCCGTCGGCTTCGAGCAAGGGCATCCATGCACGCTGCTGAGGCAGCCAGCGCGCCACCAGACGCTGGTGAAAACGCCAGGAGGCCTCCGTGGTGAAAGTGCTGATTCCCTCCGACCACTGCATGGCATGCAGCACTCGAAACTCCTTCATCGTTTCGTCAATGGTCATGCGCTCACCGACTTGCGTGGCGATGCCTGCATGCTCTGCTGTAAACGCCCTGCGGCCGCGGCGCAGCAAATTGCGCCATTTGGAGCTGTGGCGTGCTTCGTATTCGTCCCACGACGCAGGCAGGTTGATAAACCGGGTGACCTGGCGGTTCAGCACTCCGGCATCGCTGAAAGCTTCCTTCAGCACCGCGAGGAGATGGGGCCTGTTGGGAGATTCTTCGAGCAGATGATTGAGCCGGACATTGTCGCATTCAGGCCGCAGAATCTTGAATACGCGGCAGAGCTGAGGCGTCAGTTCATCCTCAAGGCCGGCAGGCACGATAAGGTCCAGCCGCTCGCCATGCGCATCTCCAAATCCGGCCAGAAAGGTCAGGGTCACGAGATGTTTGCGCATCGCATCCGATTCAGAGGCGAGCATCAGCGGCGCAATGGCCTGCGGAATACCTTCGGCATCACGCAGCACACCAACGACCAGCCGTGCGTCTTGACGGCATTCTTCCCACCACAGGCTCATCCAGTCCCAGCGAACGAACGGCGAACGCGTGGCCATTTGCTCGACCAGTGTGTCCCAAAACGGCTGAAGTGCATAGAAACCCGCTTCATCGCGCACGATGTCGAGCGTGAGCACGCCACGACGCGGTGCTGGGATGGAATCGGCCGCATCACGGCGCGATTTGTGAAGAAACATTGTTGTAGTCACTTGGCACCTCCTGCCGGCACTGCGGCTGTTTGTTTGCGTTGCTGCGCGGATTCGATCAGTGCACCCAGTTGCTGACTCGCCTTCAGCATTACGCCGGAATTGTCATCCCAGTCGCCAAAACCACGCGCAAAACTGGCCGTCAAACGACGTGCCTCCTCTTCCAGGCCCAGCTGACGCGCCAGCATCAGGTAATCGTAGTCCTCCGCCGTCTCACGCAGCCATTTCAGACGCATGGACGCCACCGGGGCGTTGCGGCCCTGACGTTTCTCCGTGGCAGGGTAGATGTAGGAGCCGTCGCCAGCAAAGATCGTGTCCCAGTAATCAAAGCCGGTGATTCCATGCTTCGGGAACAACCAGCCGACGATGCGATGCGCCATGGGCGGATAATCGAGCGCCCACACGGGTGGAAAGCTGCTGGTGAGCTGCTTGGGCCTGCCGTGCTGCTGTTCCCAGGCCACCGGCATCTGCACGAGTGCTGCATACGCCCAGACTTCCTCACCTGCCTGACGACGCAGGGCGATGTCATGCTTGCCACCGGCCCATTCCATATCCTTCCACACTTCGCTGAAATGCGGCACCCAGATGTCCACCGCACCGGCAAGTGAACCCCACGCGGCCTTTTCGGCTGTGGGTTGCTCGGTGACGTGCAACGGCACACGCACGCCGTGCTTTTTTTCCACCTCGTTGAAGAACTCACCCCAGCGGCGCACGGTGGCGTAAGCGGCCTCGTCGTTTGGTTCATCGAGATCTCCCATGATGACATAGCCGCGTGACTCGCAGTGAATTTTGGCCAGCAGCTTCATCCATTGCGCGACATAGCTCATCGCCGCAGCGCGGTCCTCGCCCAAGGGATCTTTGAACGGCCACTGCGGCCAGATCGGCAGGCCGATGCTGTTGCAATGGCGGTGCAGCAGGTGCTTTCTCAGCGCCCGTTCCACCTTGTCTTCATCCAGCTTGCCGGTGCCGGCGTCGGGATAGCTGCCGTAGATTTGATCCACGCTGAGCCGATGTTCGGCGAGGAGGTCGTAATAGGCATTGAGCAAACCCGCGTGCGCCAGCGACGGTGCATTGTCATGATACTCCAGGCCATGCACCTGGGCGACGTGACGCACCGTGGTCATGATCGAGGTGCGCAGCTTCGGCACCACCGGCAGGTCAAAATCCCACACGTTGAGCGTGTAGCTGGCAATGGCTTTCATGCCATCGGCAAACTCGAATCTCACTTCGCCGGTATATGCCCCCGGTGCAGCCGTGTAAGGCACAAAGACATCCACCCAGTAAGGTTGATTCACCACTTCAGTACCGCTGAGCTCCTGCGCAGGCATGTCCAGCGGCACCAGTGCATCCGGATATTCGCCCGGCGGCAGCGGTGCCATCGGCGTGGACTTGGTGACGCGCACATAGTGCTCACGCAGCACCTTTGGGGCTGGCAGCAGAGCGGCAGAATCATTTTTGGCGATCCCCGTGGCGATCACTTGAATCGTTTTGAGCTGCTCCGGCGTGGCGGTGACGATGATCTGCAGCGGCTCCCACTCTCCGCGTGCTGCGTACAGGGTGTTTGTGGCTGCCGGCGGCGCGGCGCCATCACGGGAAATGCGGGTCATGCCATCGCAAAACGACACTTTCACCGGCTGGGCAGCCGCATTGGTGGTCAATGCCAGGAGTAGCAGAAGCACTTTCATGACTTCACCTCCACGAGCTCTGCATAAGTTTCCGCATACTGCCGTGCCGCATGGGCGATGGTAAATTTCTCCAGCACCCGCTGGCGCGACTTCCGGGCGATTTCTTCACGCTCCGCCGCTCCAAGCTGCAGCGCCTGTTCCCAGGCTCTCGCCAAAGCAGAGTGATCCTGCATGGGCACGACCTGACCAACACCCTCAAGCAGTCGTCCGCAGTCACCCACATCCGTGGTGACACACGGCACACCGCAGGACATCGCTTCAATGATGGTCATCGGGCACGCCTCGGTGCGCGACGAGAGCGAGAACACACTCAGCGCAGGATACAAACGCCAAGGGTCAGCACGGAAAGAATCAAAGCGCACCTGCTGACGCTGCGGCAGCATGGCCAGCAGCTCACGCTCCACTTCGCCCAGTTCGACTTCGACTCCGCCGCAAAAGACAAAGTGTGCCTCTGGCACCCGGGTCTGGAGCAGGGCCGCTGCGCGCAGGAAGGTCGCCAGATCCTTCATCTCATGAAAGCGTCCGACGAATCCGATCACCGGTGCCGTAGGTGGCAGTTTCAGTTCGGCACGCGTGTCCAGTCCGGCATCCGTGTCCGGCACAAAGCGTTCAGCGCTGATGCCATTGGGAATCCAGCGCATTTTGGCACGCGGATAGCCGATGGCGGCGTGATCTTCGATGGCGGTGGCAGAGCAGGAAATGATGCGCCGCGGAATAAAACGCGAGCTGCAGGCCAGCGCGCGGCGGAAGAGCGCCATCTTGCTGTCGCTATCGCCGGGGTTGCGGTGGATTTCGCGGCAGTGGATGCTCCATACAATGTTGCGCACTCCGGCAAGTTTCGCAGCCCAGCCGCCCACGAGATCGGCGTGATGCGTCCACGTTTGCACAATGTCGGGACGCTCCGCACGCAGCACGGCGTGCAGTCTCGCGAGAGTACGCGGATTGAGGTAGGTGGTGCTCTCCAGGTCATGCACATTCACCCCTGCCTCCTGCAGCCGCTTGAGTTGATGCGTCCAAGGCTTGGCATTGATGGCCACGACCACGGTGCGGAACTGCGCCGGATCGAACGATTCGGCCAGATTCATCAGCATCGCCTCCGCTCCGCCGCCACCGATGCTGTAAGCAAAATGCAGCACGACCGGGCGCCGATCGAATGCGGGTGCAGGCAGGGTTTGCGCAGCCACGAAGGCACGCATCGGCTGCTGGATGGGCAGCTGCAGCGTGTTACTCGTGGCAAGCGTGATCGTCCTCATATCATCGACATCGCTTTCAGGCAGCTCTGCCGCCAGTCTTTGAGTGTTTCAAAAGCACCAGAAACCGTGGCTTTCGCCTCCAACACGGATTCAGGGGAGCCGTAACGTGGCAGCTGGTGCATCGAGACGGTGTCATGGACGCGACCACTGATCGTCGTGCAGGCCGCTTTGAACCCCGCTTCACGCACGAGCATGAGTGTTTCGCGGGTAAAATCGTCCGGCCCGCCGTTGGGATAGGCAAAAGCAATGGGCAGTTCACCGAGCTCGGCATGAATGCGATCACGGCAGGTGGCAATTTCCGCACGCATTGCCATGATATCGCAACGCGCCAGAATAGGGTGCGTGTGCGTATGACCGCCGATGTCCACATGACCGCTGAGGGACATTTCACACGCCATCTCCCAAGTCATCGGGCGCATGGCTTTGGGTAGATCACTGAAAGTGGGCGCTTTGACCTCCAGCGCCGCCTCCAGGCGATCCACCTCGCCCAGCAAATCTGTGTCCGGCAGTTCCTTGAGTTCCGGCAGCAGCTGCCTGAGGGACTGCTGACGCAGCTCGTACGTGCCGAGGTAAAGGCGCAGTTTTTTGCCATTGATCCTCCAGTCGAGCAGATCCTTCTGCGTTCGACCGAGCGCGAGATCAACGCGCTGAAACCAAAACATTTCCACTCCATCGAGGAAACCCGTGGCGACAAAGATGGTGGCGTGCAGCCCGAACTCCCGCAAAATAGGGAATCCCAGTTCGTAGTTGGATGCATACCCGTCATCGAAGGTGATGACGACTGAGTTGTCAGGCAGGCCGGATCCCTGGCTGCGTGCTTCAACGAGATCGGCCAGCGAAATCACGCGGTACTCTTTGGCCAGCATGGAGCAAATACTGCGGAAAGCATCGACATCCAGATGCAGAGACCAGTCGAGGATGCCCCGATCTCCTGTATTTTCACTGAGGCCGTGAAACGTTAAAATCGTGGCCTCGGAGGAACGCCGTGTACGCGAAAACGAAGCCAGCCCGCTGCCCACAAGGGCGGCGGCTTTGATAGAGCGCGAGTATAGTGCGAACGGCATAATCAAAGGGTTAGATAGAGCTTAGGCCTTCAACCAGTGGTGGCTGACAGGCATGGCGGTTATGGAAATTTCGACAATCACACGCAGTTTAGGTGGCGATTTATTAACTTCAATGAAATTATCATAAATACTGTATTAATCTTACGCTTTCCTTACTTTTGACTTTTGCCGCCTAAAAACAACAAGGCCGGAGGGGTTACCTCCGGCCTTGCGAGTTTAAAAAAGACGCTTTCTGCAGTATCAGAGCGGCCTGATCCAGATGTTCCGAATGCGCACTGGCGGCTCGTTTTTGTGGTCCTGGATGCGGATCGGTGCTTTTTCGGGGAACTCACCCGTGTAGTCCGTGATGTTCTTGTGCTTCGTCGGTCCCATGATCTTCGTGTGGTTCTGCACACAGATGCCATTCACGAAAGTCGTGATGTAGGCTGGCTCCACCACCTTGCCGCCTTCCAGCTTGGGCGCGGTGAAGACGATGTCATAGACCTGCCACTGGCCTGCAGGACGCACGGCGTTCACCAGCGGTGGCGTCTGGCCATACACACCGCCCGTCATGCCATCGGCATAGGTGGGGTTGTTGTCGCAGTCCAGCATCTGGGACTCGTAGCGGTCCATGAAAAACACTCCGGCATTGCCCTTTTTCTGGGAATTGCCCTTCGTGTTGGGTTCGCTCATCCATTCCAGATGGAGCTGGCAGCTGGCAAACTCCTGCTTCGTCCAGCAATCACCGCCGGAAATCATCATCACCCCGCTGTCGAGTGTCCAAGGGCAGGGAATGATCTTGCCGGTTTCCTTGCCCTTCGCGTCCTTTTCCTTTGCCTGGAGAGCATCGGCATTGATCACAATCGCATCTGCAGGAGGATCGCCGGCCTTGTCACCGGGAGCCACAGCGGCTGGACGAGGACGGTCGATGTCATGAACCTTCCACTGGGTGCCAGGAATGACCGGTGTGTCTGAATAGCCGATGGGTGAGGGTTTTTCTGGAGCGGCAGGTTTGGAGTCGGCAGCCAGGGCCGGAAAACTCGCCAGAGCGAGCAGGAGGGTTGTTGCAGTGTATTTCATGCGGGAAGCAGCAAACGAGAAGCCGCAGACGATATTGCAGGTCAAGATGTGAAGTAATGTAAATACAGGTTGCCAATCCTTTGAGACAGCCGATTCTCATCCCCTCATCAAATCGCGGGATGGAGCAGCCCGGTAGCTCGTCAGGCTCATAACCTGAAGGTCGTAGGTTCAAATCCTACTCCCGCAACCAATTTCAAAGCCCTGTAAATCAACGATTTACAGGGCTTTTTAGTGTCCTTTTTCCAATTTGCTGGGAAAATGGTCGGTGACTTGCCTAAAATGGTGGGGTGTATTATGAATGAGTGGGCCGGTTGAGCCGGCGGCGAAGCTTACTTACCATCCACACCTCTCGTGATCCGCCTGTTCCATTCTGTCTCTCTCTTGAGCCTGACCATCCTTGGCCTCACTTCTTGTGCAGGGCCGAAGAAGGCTTTGTCCAAAAGTGCCCCGTCTGCTTCAGCAGGTGTGGATCAAAAGATGGCCTTGTCCGAAGGTGCTCCACCAGCCGTGGCGGGCGCGGCGTCTGCTGCGGGGGAAACTCCACCTGTTGCAGGAGGAGATCCGCCTCCAGATCCCAACGCCGCGCGTGACGCTTATTGGAATCTCGCCATGCAACGCTACAAACCACCTGCGTCGGGAAGCCAGCCCGCGCTTGCCGAACTTCCGGAACCGAGCACGCCGAGCACAGGCACTGCGGTGACACCCGCGCCCACGGTTTCGACAACACCATCAGCGTCAAAACCCACCGTGAGCGCGACGCCTGCGCAAGATCTGAATCCGGCGGATATTCCCTTTGCCACCTGGGCTCCCGGAAAGCGTGGAGTCGTGAAGAGCCCGTTCGATCCCAGCGGACGCCTGATCGATGTGCGAGATTTCAATGCGGGTCAGATGTCTCAATGTCCTTATACCGGGAAGGTTTTCCGCGTTCCGCCTTTGAAATGAAGACCAGGCAACAGATCCAGCCGAGTCACGCCGTCAGCGAAGCTGCCAGCAGTTTGCAATCCTCATCCGGTGCCCGCTTCTCAATCCTTCCGGAACCAAAGCGGTGATGCAGATAGTCCGTGAGTGACTGATAAAAGGTCTGACGCGCCTGAGCGGTGGAGAAAGTGTGGTCCGCCTGGTGGATGAAGCGGCACTGCAGCAGGCCCTGCTTCATCAGCTGCCTGGCTTTGCGACGCGCCTGGTACATCAGCAGAAAATGCCCGGGCTCGTTGTCAGAAACAAACATGGCCAGCTTGCGCTCCGCAGCAGCGATGCGGCTCAAATCTCCCGGCAGGTCCTTGCGCGCCGGATGTGAGCAGCCGCTCTGCAGTGCGGACTTTTCCTTCTGCGGAGCAGGTCTGCCAGAACTTAGAAAACGCGGCTTCACGTGACCTGCAAAACGTTTGAGCGAGCCGGCAAACCCCGTGCGCGTCCTGCCGGTGAGCAGCATCTTCCATTGGCTCCATTTGAAGATCGCATTCCAATACTCACGCCACGCCACCAGCTGATCGGTGTTCGTGTCATTGATCGTCATGCCCTCCTTCCAGTAAAAGACGAGGGGATTGATAAGGATGCTCTCGATGATGGCGGAATGTGGCAGTTGGGCCGCCGACTGAAAGGCCACGTAGGCACCTGAGCAGAGCCCCAGAAGAACAATGGAGCGGCCAGGTTGCTGCTCATTCAAGTAGTCACACACAAGACTCACATCACGGAAGGCGGTCGCCGCGTAGGTGTCATTTTCTTTTTCAGGATCAGCGGCCACGCTGTCACCGATGCCGTTGATGTCGAGCCGCAGACAGGGATAGCCGAGCACTGCAAGCTGCCGCGCCATGGCCACATGGATGCGCCCCGGACCAATCCGGTACGCCGCCCCGGCGTTGAGCATCACGATCCACGGCAATGACTTCGGGCGCTCCACCGGCTCCGACATGATGCCAAACAAATCGGGCGTGCTGCTGATCTGATGAAGGGTCTCGCGCACCGCGTCAGGACCGTGCGTCAGCATCGTCGTCGCACCTGCAGCGGATATGTTGCTCCTGCCTGTCACGACAGGCTGTGCCTTGGCCTTCATCCAGTCCACAATCCTTCGTAGCGCGTCATGTGGCACCTGGGTGTCATGGGGTTCGGCCATCATCCCCTCGTAACCAGTCAACGCCATGGACTCCACGGACACGCCCTGCTTCGCCAGATGTTCCAATAACGCCGAATCACCCGCAGCGTTCGCACTGGATGCAATCAACACCTGCTGACAGAGCACCGGGTGGGACAACAGATCCATTTGCGTGAGCTCGCCAGTCAGCTCATTCGGATAAACAAATCCCATGGCTTCAATCCCTGCCGATTCATTGCCTGCGGTCAACTGCGCGGTCTGGCCCAAGGCGGTGAGTTCGCGCACGTAGCGCCGGCCTTTCACAATAGGAGCCCACAGCACCAGGCTTTCCACCTCGTGCTGCTCTGCATAAAGCACCGCGAGCGACGCTCCTAGACGCAGGCCCACGAGGCTGATCTTCAGGCAGCCCCCTTCACGACGCATCCAATCCACGGCATCACTCACGTTGGCCTGCCACGTGGCCAGATGCTGCGGATCGTTTTCTGCACCCTCGGAGTCACCGGTGCCATGATAGTCGAACCGCATCACCGCAAAACCTTGCGCCGCCAGTCTTTCCGCGAGGTGTCGCAGCGCACGATGTGAATGAACCTGCTCGTGCCCAAGTGGCGGACAGATCAACACCCCATGCTCAGCCACAGCGCGCGCAGGTCGGTGCAACCAGGCAAACAACGACCTGCCACCGCTTTCAAAATAGAACGCGCTCCGCCCGGCCTGACCCACCCACGAAGCGTCTTCAGGCGCATGCGACTGTGGTTCAGGTGTCATGATGGGTTGCGTGGGATGCACGGCTCGGCTCCACCGAAATTTCGCCCGCCACATTCAAGGCCTCAACATAAACTTCAAGCGCCCCGCTCTTCCCAGAGGTCGGCTTAAAGGATACCGCCTTGGTCCGGCCCGGGGCCAGATGAAAGTAATTGTCGTCGGGCAAAAATCCCTTGGCCGACAATCGCACACTATGCAAAAACCGGTCGCTCTTGAGCATGAGCTGGTAGCGCCCATCACCCAGCGCTTCCGCCGTGGCGCCCAGCATCTCCGCTGCCAATGGCTGCGCCACCGGATCACGTGCACGGGTGAGATGAAACGCCTCACTGATGACCTCACGCTCGGCGCTGAACCAGGTGGCGATCATCACATGATGCGACTGCGGACCGAAACGGTACGCATAGTTCACGTCAAAAAATGAACCGAGAATTTCATCAACACTTCGCATCTCCAGCGAGCGCCGTTCCACCTTCATCTCAATCTCGTGACGTGCGACGACCACATTCGGCTCGCGCAGCAGCTGCACCTCGACAAAGCCCTCGACCAGTTCGGCCGTTTCGTTGCTCAGATGCAGATGCAAACCATCCAGCCCTTCATCCGTGATCATTAACTGCCGCGTCTGCCATGCACGCTTAAGCTGATAGTACGCCGCCTTCGGAGCGCCCGTGCTGTCCACGATGCCCCAACCCGCCGCTGGCCACAGATCCTTGTAGAACCATACCAGCGCACCCGCGTTGCGACTGTGACCGCTGCGCCATTCCGCAAAGGTTCGCGCCATCATCTCGCCCGATGCCACGCGGCTCAGTTCCAGATAACGCGGCATGTCGAACGAGCGCAAAGTCACCGGATCGACATTGAAAAGCTCCCGCAGGTAGTGATCACGCACATCTTCAAAATCCCATCCGGTTCCCGTGTCACGCGGCACGCGCTGCTTCCAGCGCGGGTGGTGCATCACCGGCATAAGACCGCCCATGATCTCATCAATCGCCTCAGGCTCCGGAATGTTCGCAAAGCCCAGGCACTCGCTGGTGAACTTCACATCCGCCTGCCGCAGCTCACGCAAAGAGCGCAGATACGCACCGATGCCATAATAATGTGTCACGCCGGTTCGAGTGTGAAAAGGCAGCACCCCGCCGCTTGGCGATGAAGGCACATACGCCGTGCCTGGATGATGCTGGCTGCACAGCGTCGGCAGTTGCTCTCCAAACCATCGGTTCCGCCAAAGTTCACGCGGCATGCCCAGCATCGCCGCCTGCTGTTCGATCTCACTGTTGCCGCAGTAAACCGCGACACACGGGTGCTGCGCGAGACGGTCTAACTGCTGCGTCGCCTCAATCGTGATGTTTTCAGCAAACGCCGCGTCATCCACGGGATAGTCCATGTTGGCAAACATGAAGTCCTGCCAGACAAGAATGCCCAGATCATCGCAGAGGCGGTAGAATGCATCACTCTCATAGGCCATCGTGCCGCCGATGCGCAGCATGTTCATGCCCGCATCACGCGCGAGTGTGAGATCATGCCGCAGCGACGCCGCTGTTCCACCGAGGGTAAAAATGTCGTTCGTCGTCCAGCACGCACCCCGGCAGTACACGCGCTCTCCATTCACATGAATCGCAAACCCGGGATCGTTGCAAACCTCGATGCTGCGGAAGCCCGTTTGCTCCAGCGGAAACTCATGCAGCCCTGCACTCGTCTCGATGATCACCTTGCCGTTGTACAACGCCGGCACGCCATGCGTATGCGGCCACCACAGTTCAGGCTTCTGAATGCGAATTTCACCACTCAGGACATCATCCTCACACAAAAGCTCGGCAGAATGCGCACCGATGTTCAACCGCGCCGAAGCAATTTTCATCGACGAATCCACCCGCGCACGAAAACTCACAACGCCTTCGTCTCCCACCAGCAATGCAGTTTTGTGAATATCCGCCAGCAGCACAGCCGCACGCTCCAGTCTCACCGCGCGCCATGGCCCCACGGCAGGCACGGGCGGGGACCAGCCAGGAATGCGTCCCAGCAGGCTCGTGCGCTGCCAGCGCAGCTGTTGGTTGTTCACGAGGTTCGTTTTCCAGCGCGGACGCGGACGTTTCTTCTTCAAGTCCGCCGTGAGCGAACGAAAACGGATCACCAGCTCATTCTCATCGCGCAAAACTCGCGCAACGTCCACGCGATGGCTGCGAAACATGTTGTCCGAGCTTAGAATGAGTTCGCCGTTGAGCCACACATCCGCAAGCGAGGCGAGCCCGTCGAAGCACAGGACACAAGGCTCTTCAGCACTTCGCGCTGTCGCAGTAAAAGTCGTGCGGTACCACCAGTCCTGCGCATCGATATCCGGCGGATTTTGATGACTCCACTGACCGCGTGCGCGCAATGCCGAGGCCACCGTGCCCGGAACCTCGGCAGCAATCCAATCTCCCTGCACCGCTGCCGGTTCGGCACTCGCTCCGGGAGCCTGCGCACAGCATGTCCACGGCGCAAAGTGAACTGGGTCCGTCATGGTGATTACGCGGGAAACGCGTCCTTCAGTTGCTGCATCGCCTGGGTCCAGTGCTCTGCCATTTGATCGACAGGCGTGAAATCAATCGCCTTTTTTCGCGCCATCGCACGTGCCAGCTGGAACTGCAGCGTCTTCGCCCCGGTGGAAAGCCGGAGGATCGACTCAATCGCGCCATCCAGCCCGCCCACGCCCTGGCTCTGCAACCACTTCAAGTAGGTGCCGGCCAGTTCATAGCAGGAGCCAAACTGACGCAGCGTGGCAAAGGAGTACTGGTGAAACGTGGTGATCGGTTCGTTGATCAGCCACTGCATGTCAGCCTCAAAGCGGGCGCGGAACTTCACGAAGGGGTTCACCTCCGGAAGACGCTGCAGCTGTCGCTTCAACAGAACCAGCGATGCATTCAGCAGCGCCTCGCCTTGCAGCGGCAGCTTGGCGGTGCTCTTCACGATCTCGCAGTAAGGAGGCAGAATCGCAGGATTCTTTTCCCCACGCAGGTGAAACACATGCGCGAAATCATCCCCATGCAGGTGGTAGTAGCCTTGCGCGTGGAAGTAGCCCAGGCGCTGCTGCTCCATGTCGATCTCCGCAATGGCGACCGTCGTTTTGACATGCTCCAGCTGGTAGGCGCTGCCAGCCGTGTCAGGCAGATAAAACGAATCCAGCTCAATGAGCAGCGGTCTTCCAAGCGAAAGCTGCTCCTCGATGTGCGCCGTCAGCGGCCGGTAGATCGCGAGTTCTTGCACATCCAGAGCGTACAGATCATACAGATCTGTCAGCTGGTATTTGAAAAAGGTCCACTGGTCGCCCTCAAAGTCGATGCCCAGCGTGAACGGCAGGGCCGCTATCGGCTCCAGGCCACGGGCATGCAGGACTTCGATCCAAACATCGACGTAGCAGTTCGTCTCCGCCCACTCGCGCTCCTGCGTATGCAGGCGATGTCGCGTGTAGGTTTGCGGATCAAGCGCTGGAAACGGCCGGCTCATAGTTCCAGGGCGTTTTTCACTTCATACGGCCAGCGGTCAGGATCGAATCCGTGATGCTTGAACAAGGCCAGCGCGATGCGTTCCATCCCAAAACCAATGCAGGCTGAATGCGCTGCCTCACCGTTCGGCAGCTTGATGTCGAAGGCTTTGCCGAAGTAATCCATGTGGCAGTTGGTCGAGGCGATCGCCGTCGGCTTTTCATTTGAAGCCACGGCAAAGGTGAACTCGTGCTTCAAGTCCTGATCCTTCTGCGACGCCGCCATCACACGTCCCCCACGCCCAAAGAATGGGTCGTTGGCGACCACGATCTCCACGCCGAGACCGACCTCTGCCAGAATGTCCCGGCCCAGTTCGATCCATTGTTTGCGATGCTCCAGCGCCTGTTCGGCAGTGCCAATGCGGACGAATTCGCGCTGACGGAAGATCTGCAGGCGGCAAGGGTCGATCGATGGCTCATGCCGGAACACCTGCGAGAACAGATCCGCCGTCTTGCCCTCGCTCGACAGCGTACCAGTCACTGTGGGATACAGAGGATAGCAGCATGCGGGTGTCAGCATCAAGGCGCTCGGAACGAGGTCCTGGGTCCATTCTTCGCCCTTCTCGCGCTTCGTGAGCATCCCCAAATGTTCGCGATCACGCCCCATGAAGCTGTGCACGGACCCCATCAGATCCGGAAAGTTTTCGATGTGGCTGGTCTTCAAATAGTGCTCGCGGCTCAGCACCCCGGGCAACCGCAAAATATCCGCCTGAAAGTGCGCTGCGCGTCGTGTGATCAGGCGGTCAAAGCTCTGCAGCACGCCTTCAAACACACCGTTGTATCCATAGACACCCCGCACGCCAAGCGGCACGAGCAGCCCGGCCTCAGTGACCTGGTCGAGAAACGCCTGATAGGCCTCGGTGATGGGGAGAGTTGCGGTCGAGGTGCACGTCATAAATCAGCCTTCCTTGTGAACCATCAGCATCGTGGCGTTCAGTTTCAAAATGCGGTCGTTGTTGACCATCAGTGCCGCGCCATAGGCATCACGCAGATGGCGGGCGATGCTGAATTTGGAATCGTTGCGATAACCCGAGATGCCGCAGATCAGCATCGCGCGGCCGACGATGTCCACGAACTGCTGCGAGGTGGACAGCTTCAGATTGTTCGTGCGGATGGAGAAGCCAAACTCTTCAAACACTCCCGGGCAGTCGCGGCTGCGCAGTTCGTCGTACTCACGGGCCATGGCCGTCACATTGTTTCTCATCACTTGCAGCACCTGATCGACCTCGCCGAGGCGGATGGCCGAGATGGGTGTTTCACCGGGCGTCTTGCGCGCTTCAGCACGCACGAAGGCACGGGCCTGGTTCACTGCATCCATCGCAATGCCCGACCAAAGCGCGCCCCACACGATGTGCGAGTAGGGGTGCATCGTCTGCCCTAGAATCTCATTGAAAGGCTGCGGAATGATCTGCTCCGCGTTGCCTGTGGCTGTCAGCTCAAAGCCCGAGCTGCAGGTTCCGCGGAAACCCATGGTGTCCCAGGTCGAAAGCGGCACCGCGGTGTACTCTCCTTTGCGCACCATGACGTGCACCTGCTCATTCGCCGGCGCGTTCGATGCACTGCGGCAAGTCACCAGAATCTCGTCTGCGAAGTCACCATAGGAAATGACCGGGGCCTTCTTCGTGAGTTTGAACTGATCCCCCGAGACTTCCACCGCACAGATGCTGGAGCGCAGGTCTCCACCCGTTCCGATCTCCGTCGTCGCAGAGGCCATCAGGCGCTGGTCCTCCACCAACTGCCGCAGGTAGTCGCAGAAAAATTCCGACGTCTGGGCATGATGCACGAGGCAGGCCACCTGAATCTTGTGCATCGCATAAATCATGGCCGATGAGCCGCAGTACTGACCCAGAGTTTCGCAGATCTTCGCGACCTGCACGAGGTTCAACCCCATGCCGCCATACTCTTCAGGAACATACGCGCTCATCAGACGCGCCTCGCGCATGGCATCGATCGACTCGCTCGGAAAGCGCGCCTGCTTGTCCACATCCGCCGCATGAACACGAAGCACCGATTTGCCCAGCGCATGCACCTCCTTCAAAAGTTCGTCAAAATCGACTTCGGTGCTGCAAAGAGTGCTCACAGGATTGGATTGGGGGTGGGGATTCGTACGGGCTTGAACAACTGGGGCACATCACCGCTCGGGCCTAGGCCGCGAGCTTCGTGATCGCCTCCGCGATGGATTCGATGCTCTTGAAAGTGCGGCGACCGATCAGATTGTCGGGAAACTCGACATTGAACTTGTCTTCCAGCGCCAGCATCACCGCCACCGTCGCCAAAGACGTCAGGCCGGCATTATAAAGGTCATCAGCCTCAGTCAGATTCTCCACGGGGAACCGACCATGCTGGGAAAGGACTTCACGGATGTCAGGCACCAGAGTGTTGCGTTCGTTCTCGCTCATAATGATAAATAGACTAAATGTTTATGATTATAATAAACATAACAAATGCAAATTGGTCCAATTAATTTTATCGATTCCCGAGTCTTTCCACTCCATTTCTTTAGCAGTATACGCCTATTCTTTATTATTTGCGCTCCTAGAGACGGTTCACGATTTCTCCCGCCCCCTCTCATCACATTGATTTTCAAATCATTGTGACGCCCCCCTTGGAAAACAACACTCCAGCCTCCGCCAAAGGGCGTGATTCAGCGCCCGGTCAGCATGTGAACCTTGTGACTGATCAGTAGGGCAACCGAAATGGAAAGGACGGCATATAAAGCCATCCAATCGTCGTCGCTGAGTTGCATGCTAAGCTGCATGGGCGACGTGAGGCAAAGCCGGGCGACAAAAAGGAGAAGCAATGCCATGGCAAAAAAGGAGCGGTTTCCATACCAATCGGCCCAGTCCCTCTGACTGCGCGTACGTTTTATTAATTTTAGTCCGGCTCCTCCACCTCGAAATAATCATCTTCCGCGATGTCCGGGATGCCCACGACGAGGACGCGCATCTTCCCACGCGCACCATGCACGACGCCGGGCGGGATGTGCACTAGCGAACCCTGACTCACAGGCTGTTCGATGCCGTCCAGCACCACAGTGCCACCGCCATCGAGGACGTAGTAGAGTTCCGTGGAGCGTTTGTGGTAATGGAGCTTCGCGCCGTCGATGTCCACCGCATGCGCCCAGGCAGCAGGAGACAGGCCCGCATCCTCACGGCTTATCAAACGATCCCGCCAGCCGCAGGTGCTGCGCTCGCGTGGCGTGTGGCCTTCGTGGCGGATCAGCAGCGGACCGGTGGTGGCCATGGCTTCCAGCAATTAGGTTCGTTATTTGTGCCCCTGATGCGTTTTGATCTCGTCCGCAAGGTGGGCAAAGTCGCCCTTCTCACACAGGCGGACGAAGCCTTCGGTGAAACGTTTCAGCTCATCCCACACTCCGCGGATGTGTTCCGCCTCTTCCTTGTTGATGCGGTTGTCAGAGGCCGCCTTGCTGATGGCCGTGAGGAGATCGGCAAACTGCTGGACGATTTCCTGCGTGGCAGGCATCAGCTCCATGCCACGCGGACCTCCGCTGGTGGGATTCTGCACAAAGACCCCGTTCGCCTTGTGGCAAAGCCACTGGATGAGCTGAGCATCCTTGGTGATCTCAAACAGCTGGCGCACGCGATCCAGCGGATTGGAGGTGCCGCTGCCCTGCTGCTCGTCCGGCTGGGACCACTTGTAGGCAAGCGAGAGGGAGACGCCCATCTGCGCCGCCACCTCTTTGAAGCTGGTTTGCTCGACGGCCTTGCTGATCACTTCATGGGAGTCCATGCCTGACTTGTTTCAGAAAGTAGCCCATTTGGCAAGCATCATCCTTGCCGTTCTGCCATGGTAAATGTCACGCCTCCTCACTCTTTGCGCTTGTAGAAGAAAATTCCACACGCCTAATCTGCCAATCTCATGAAAATCTCATCCCTCCTCCTCGCGGCGGTCGCTTTTGTGCTGGCCTCCTGCATTGAAATCAAATCCACCGTGATCGTCAGCAAAGACGGCACGGCCACCATCGAGGAGAGTGTTCTCTTGGGTGCTCAGCTGGCTGCCATGATGCAGGGCGGCCAGGGTGATCAGCTCAAGGGCCTCGTCATGGACAAGGAGAAGGCCGCGGAACGCGCGAAGAAACTCGGCGAGGGCGTCACCGTCAAATCCCATGAAGAAGTGAAGACACCCGATGGCAAAAGCGGTGTGAAAGTGGTCTTCGCCGTCGCTGATATCTCCAAGCTGAAATACGCGCCGTTTGAGCCAGAGCAGGAAGGCAAGCCTTCCACCACGCAGCCGATGACCTTCGCGCTCAGCGGCTCCACCCTTACCATCACCAATCCGGACTCAGATAAAAAGAAAGGCGGCGATGCTGCCAAGCCGAAGAAGACCCCGGAACAAATCGCCATGATGAAATCGCAGATGGCGATGATGAAGCCCATGTTTGCCGGCATGCACGTGGCCGTGGCAGTCAAAGGGGCGAATGGCATCACCAGTTCCAACGCCACAAATCTCAACGATGGCACCATCAGCTACATGGACATCCAGTTCGACAAGATCATGGACAACGCGGATGTCTTCACCGGCTTCATGGAATCGGCTGACACCGGATTGAGCCCCGAGGAGGTGGCAGAAAAATTCAAAAACGTCGATGGCCTCAAGATCGAAGGCAAAAAAGTGGTCACCGCAGAGCTGAAGTAAGCCACCCCACAGATCGGCAGAATCAATCCAGCGAAGCCGGGGCATCACGCCCCGGCTTTTTTGTGCACCTGTCGGGATCGGCATGAATTTTCGTTTGCCGCACCGCTCTGACGCCGGACATTCGCCGTCCATGATCTCCCAGATTCTCGATTTCGCCCTGCACATCGACAAACACCTGCAAGCCTTCGCGCAGGATCATGGTTCGCTGATTTACGGCCTGCTGTTCGCGATCATTTTCTGTGAGACCGGCCTGGTGATCATGCCCTTTCTGCCAGGAGATTCGCTTCTGTTTGCCGTGGGCGCCTTGTCCGCCCAGGGGCTCATCCGCATCGAACTCATCATTCCGCTGCTCATGTGCGCCGCCATCATCGGTGACAACCTGAACTACTGGATCGGCCGCAAGGCGGGCGGCTGGATCGTCAACCAGCGCTGGTTCAAGCGCGACTACCTCGCGAAGACCGAGGCCTTCTTCGTCAAGCACGGCGGCAAGGCCATCATCCTCGCGCGCTTCGTGCCCATCGTGCGCACCTTTGCCCCCTTCACCGCCGGCTTTGGTCGCATGGATTACCGCCGCTTCTTGGTCTACAGCCTCGGCGGCGGCTTGGTCTGGGTGCTCAGCTTCAGCATCGCCGGCTACTTCCTCGGCAGCATCCCGATCATCAAAAACAACCTCAAGCTGGTTTTCGTTCTCATCATCGTCGTCTCCATGCTGCCCATCGTCTTTGAAGTGCTCAAACACAAAGCAGAGGCCAAACGAGCACAGAAAGAGGCTGACAAATCCTGACAGCAGTTGAACATCATCACTCCTGATTGTTCGAGTGGTATTCAAAAGAACCATCCAACAGACGGATCTTTGCCAATCGCTCTGGACATTTTCCGGACAAGATCATCTCGATCTCTGGCTCGGTAATCTTTTCGCCCCGAGGGAAACCCAGCCAAACCCCATTCGGAAAATTTAAGCCTGAGGGATTCATGCGAACTGCCACCAGTTGGGTCCTCTCAGGTGTTGCGGAAAAAATATCTGTATCCTCAAATGGCCACGAGCCAGCAAAAGCATAAAGGACCTCCCAGTCTCCTTTCTTGATCCAGCGGCAATACTTGAAAAAGTCGGCGGTTTCTGCCAGCGTCCCCTGTGGCTTGAAGTGCTTGCTGAACAATGCCTTCAGCGCATCCAATCGAGCCGCCGGAAGGGCTTTTTCATCTGCAACCACGCCGGCCAAGGCTTCGGCGGTGCGGTTAACTGTCGCTTGCTTCGCAGCATTTAGTTGGAGCGAAAAGAGCGTGTACAGGCCCAGCACCCAAATGAACCACATTCCTCTGGATCCTACACCCACATGGATGACTGAAAGTTTCATAGCTTATCTTTTCACGGCCCCGGCACCCGCGCCCCGGTGCTCGGGTTCATGTAATAGCCCTGAGCACCGCCGACACCGGGCACGTACACCGGCTGCGTTGGCATCCTGCCGTTGTAGCGCTGGTTGTTGTACGGAACCGCCATTCCGGGATAGACCGGCATATTGCCAATGGTCTGATAGCTCTGCACCCCGCCGTAAGCATTGATGACACCGCTCGAACTGCGGCTGCCAAAGGGGCCTGACACATTCTGATGGTACATGAACTGGTTCCCTTGCGGCATCGCCGTCGGTCCGGAACCCGGTGCATACCCACCCCGCGGCACGGGAGCTCCGCGGCTGCCCGCCATGCTGGCGATGCTCTGGCTGGGGCTGCTGCGCGAAGCGGCCTCCGGGAGGTTGGCCGACGGGTAATAATAACTCGAACCGTCTCCTCTCGGTACGCTGTCACAAGCGACCAGGGAAAGAGCGAGCAGCGCAGGCACACAGAATCGTGTTTTCATGCCTGCAGGGTAGCATGACCGTCAACCCGGTGGTGGAAAACTTTGCCAGCACGGGCAAATGCGGCAGAATGCCCGGCATGCAGCCCGTTGTCGTCGTTCAGCATCCTTTGGCACAGTGCCATCTCGCCGCCATCCGTGCTGTCGACACGCCATCGCATGAGTTTCGGCGGCATCTGAACCACCTCGCGCGCCTTCTCTTCCTCGAAGCCACCCGCGAGCTCCCAGTGCGCGAAATTGAAGTGCAGACACCGCTGAAGCAAACCGTGGGCGCACAGCTCGCACGCCCGCTTGTCTGCGTGCCCATCCTGCGCGCCGGCCTGGGTTTGCTGGATGGTATCCTGCCGCTCGTGCCTGACGCCGTCGTCGCCCATGTGGGCATCAGGCGAAATGAGGAAACCGCCCTGCCGCATGCCTACTATGCGAATCTGCCCGCCAGCCTTTCTACCGCAGATGTGTTCCTCCTGGACCCCATGCTTGCCACAGGTGGCAGCGCCTGCGAGGCCGCACGCCAGCTCAAGGAGGCCGGAGCCATGCGCATCACCATGATCTGCGTGGTGAGCTGCCCTGAAGGACTGGCCGCCATGCAGCGTGCTCATCCCGATGTGGCCATCGTCACCGCCGCCATTGATTCCGGCCTGAACGACAAGTGCTACATCGTCCCCGGCCTCGGCGATGCCGGAGACCGCTATTTCGGCACCTGAAGTTTGCTTCCTGTTCGCACGATCCGGCCCTCAAGCAGCGTTTCATTCCTTCCCATGCCAATCACCTTCCCCCCTCTCACCCGCCGCAACTTTTTGCAGCACGGCACCGCCGCTGCTCTGGGCGCACTCGCCACGCAGCTTCCCGCGCTTGAGATTCCTGAACAGACCTGGGTCCTGTTTTCCGACCCCCACATCGCCCAGGACGAGGCGCTCGTCGCGCGTGGCGCCTGCATGGCGGAAAATCTGCGCCGCTGCGCCAATCAGGTGCTCAAGATCGGCCAGAAGCCCTTTGGCCTCATCGTCAACGGCGACTGCGCCTACCTCGAAGGCAAAACGGAGGACTACGTCACCTTCACCCACTGCATTCAGGCGCTGCGCGAACAGTCCATCCAGATTCACTGCACCCTCGGCAACCACGACCACCGCAACAACTTCCTCAACGCCATCATCGGCCCGCCGCCGCCCAACGCCGAGCGGCCCATGAACGTGCCGGACAAGCACGTCGCCACCGTCACCAGCGCCCAGGTGAATTGGATCCTGCTCGACTCCCTCGACCTCGTGAACAAAACCCCCGGTCTGCTGGGCGAACCCCAGCTCGTGTGGATCGAACGCGAACTGCGCAACGCGCCCAACAAGCCCACCTTCATCGTGGCGCATCACAATCCAATGCAGCCCAGCATGAATGACAAAGGCAAAGGCTCCTGCCTGCAGGACAGCGATGCTCTCTTCGATCTCCTCGCCGCCTATCCCAAGGTGCAGGGCTACATCTACGGCCACACCCACACCTGGCTGAAAACGAAACACGAGAAGACCGGCCTTCCGCTCATCAATCTCCCGCCCGTCGCCTACACCTTCGACCCCAAACGCCCGAACGGCTGGGTCATCGTCCGCATCAATTCAGACCGTGCCGAGTTCGAACTCCGTGCGCTCAATCCCGCCCACGAGGAGCACGGGCAGAAGCATGTGATCAAGTTCGTGTGAGGAAAGACTGAAGTGGACTTCGCGTGCGGATCACGGCTTCTCGCCGGGCGCACCCAGCCAGCGCAGATCATAGCACCAGCCGTCGATGAGCTTGCGGCGCGTTCTGTTCTCGCCATCCAAAACCACCACGCTATCCAGCTCAGGCGATGCAAGCGCAGCCCAGGCCGAATCAGGGCTGAACTCCAGGCACGAGGAAACCCAATTCCCCTTGGCATTCAGGACGCTCCCGGCGAGTTCGGTGTCTTTTCCGAACCACACCCTGCCGTGGGTGGTTTCAAATTTTCCCACCACGATTCGAGGATCGGATGGCTCACGTTGAAGCACTGCTGTCGGATCAAATTTGGTAATGGCCAGTGTCTCAACGTTTAGAACCTGCCAGGAGGAAAAGAAGTAGGAGCCAAAACGAAGAGTGCTGCGATCAAGCCAGGCCAGTTGGAGGCTTGGCGTCGAACCTGAGAGAAGGGAATTCCGCAGGTCGATGTCCCTCACCGTTTGGAGGATGGCCTTTTTCTCGCGGCTCATCACCACCAAGTCCCGGCGCTCGTGAAAATCTTGATCGGTCCGCAGGATTGAGAGCGCCATGTGTCTGGCGTCAGGAGACAAAGAAAACTTGGCCTCACAGACTGCCCAGTCGGCTTGCCATGGCAGTGCATCTGTGATCACGCCCTGCGTGGACACATGAAGCAGGCGCGGCGGCGTTTCGGCCGTCACCACCCAGAAACCCTCAGCATCATGCTGCAAGACCGCTTCGATCAACGGCTCGGCGAGTTCGACCGTCTTCGGAACATCTCCAGCGAAATATGCGCATAGCCGGTCCTTGGGACGATGCCATTCATCCAGCACCGTCTTGCCATCCTGGGTCTTCAGTCGATAGCCAGATGACTCGCGTGGGACGGTCTGCTGCAGGACGTAGAGGGTGGTTCCGTCCGCACGCACGAGGTCGCTCTGATCGTCCGTCTTCAGCAGCCGCTCCATCTTTCCAGCCTTCAGATCCAGGAGTTGCAGCCTGTCATGGTAACGTATCAACACCCCTTGCTGGCTGATGCGGTGAAGGAAATTGGGCAATGGGACATCACAGCGCATCACTCGTTGCGGCGGCCCCGGATCACCCGCGCTCCAGACATAAACGCTCTCACGTCGATCACCCTCATCGTCGGCCAATGGCTTGCCGTGGCTGTTCTCTGGCCGCACGAAAAACAGCAACGGGCCTTCGCCAGCTTCGCTCGCGAAGAGTTCCTGCCGTCCTCCAGCCTGAAGATCAGCAGCCGCGAGCCAAGGCAGCAGGCACGCAATAATCATCCGCAACCAAGAGTAGCCGGGCGTCAGGGATGAACGGTGACGGTTAGTTTGAAGCTTCATGGCTGAGCCATTCTGCTCAGATTTTAAAACCACAGCAAGCCATCAGATTTGGAGGTTGCGTTCGCCAGAGTAATGAAAAAAGCGTCACTGCACACCAGAGCATTGTCCGCATCGACTTCGACCGCGCTGATTTCGAGTTGGGATCACTCAATCCCGCGCATGACGAGCAAGGGCAGAAGCACGAGATCAGGTTCGTGTAACGAACTCACTCATCCACACTCGCAGCGTCCACCGTCCGCATCATGGCGTCCAGGAACTCCTGCGCGGCGTCGATCGGCAGAATGATCGTGTCACGGCGGCCGCGAACGTCCTCGGTGATCTTGATGAATTTGCCGCGATCATTCTCCTTGAGATCCAGGAAAAAAATCTTCCGATCCGTGACGATTTTCTCGGAATGCAGCGGCGGATTGGGCGGACGCCGTTCGTCTTCAAATTCTGTGTTCCTCATGCCGGTAACCTCCACTGACTGACGATTCGCTGTACTTTGTTCTGGGTGAATTCGATGCCGATTCTAGGAGCAGCGCCGGGGTTGTCAATGCTTCTCACGGTTCATATCACGCCCTCAAAGCCGCCTTTCGCGCAACCTGCCATCCCTCTCCTCACCCAAAAATAAACCGTGCGAACATTCCGAATCTCGGTTTTTCAATCCTCCCCCACCCCGGCGATCAGGAATTTATTTAACCTCTGCGGCACGCGCAACTAGGCCCATCTAATTGCATTGAAGACGATCTGCAAAATTGTAATCGCCTCGCCTCGGGTCAGTTGCTTATATCGCACATCACCTTTCCGCCAACTCTCCCAACGTGTTCGAACTCTTCCAAGCCGCCATCCTGCCACACCAGCTTTTGCTGACGCTGCTGCTGACACTGGTCGTCTGCTACTGGCTTCTGGTCCTGCTTGGCGCGCTGGATTTCGAGGCTGATCTGCCTGACGATCTCGGCACAGACGGCGATGCCCACCACGGTGCTGGCTCCTCAAACTCTCTTGGTATGAGCACCGGCGGAGCCTGGCTCTCGGCGGGTCGTTTCCTCGGCTTTTCACAGGTGCCCCTCATGGTCTGGCTCAGTTTCATGGTCCTCTTTCTCTGGTTTGGCTCACTGGCGCTGAACGAATGGTACAACCAGGCTGGCAGCCTGTTGCAGGCCGTCTGGCTCCTCCTGCCCAACCTTCTCGGCAGCCTCATCGTGACCAAACTCGTCACCCTCCCCGTCGCCAAACTCTTCAAAGCCATGGGAGATTCCGACTCCGAGGCCGAGGAGGTCATCGGGCGCACCGGCATCATCACCTCCACGGAAGCGGATGACTCCTACGGTCAGCTCGAAATCACCACCGCCAGCGTTCCTCTGCTGATCAATGTCCGCACCGAGCCGGGAGTCACACCGCTGAAACGCGGCGACTCGGCCAAAGTCATCTCCGCCGGTCCCGACAATATTTTTTACCTGATCGAACCCGCTTCCCAGAACTAATCCAACACCCTTTCACCCAACTCGCTCATGACCTCATCCCTACCCCTCGCTCTCCTCCTCGAAGGCAGCCTTCTTGTCGGAGTCATCATCATCGGCATCTTTCTCGGCATCCTGATTCTATTCTCGCGCTTCTTCCGCAAAGTTCAGCAGGGCCAGGCCATCGTGCGCAACGGCATCGGCGGCACCAAGGTGACCTTCAACGGCATGATCGTCATCCCTGTGGCCCATCAATCCGAGTACATGGACATCTCGGTCAAGCGCATCGAGATCGAGCGCAAAGCTCAGGAAGGCCTCATCTGCAAAGACAACCTGCGTGCCGACATCAAGGTCGCCTTCTTCGTCCGCGTGAACAAAACGCCGGAAGATGTGCTCCGCGTGGCCCAGAGCATCGGCTGCACCCGTGCCAGCACTGTGGACACCATCCGTGTGCTGTTTGACGCCAAGTTTTCCGAAGCCCTCAAGACCGTGGGCAAGCGCTTCGAATTCGTGCAGCTCTACAATGAGCGCGACCATTTCAAGAGCGAGATCCTCAAAGTCATCGGCACCGACCTCAACGGCTTCACCCTCGACGACTGCGCCATCGACTTCCTCGAACAAACGCAGCTCGAAAACCTCGATCCCGACAACATCCTCGACGCCGAAGGCATCAAGAAAATCACCGAGCTCACCGCCATCCAGGCCAAGCTCTCCAACAACATCCAGCGCGACAAAGAAAAAGTCATCAAGCAGCAGGACGTTCAGGCCCGTGAAGCCATCCTCGAACTCGAACGCCAGCTGGCCGAAACCGAGTCGAAGCAGAAGCGCGATGTCGAAAGCGTCCGTGCCCGCGAAACGGCCGAGACGATGAAGGTCCAGGAAGAAGAGCGCCTGAAGTCTGAACGCGCCAGAATCAGCGCCGACGAAGAAATCGCCGTCGCCACCCAGAACAAAGATCGCCAGGTCCTCGTCGCCCAGCGCAACAAGGAGCGCACCGACGCCGTCGAAGTCGAGCGCGTCACCCGTGATCGCGATCTCGAAATCATCGACCGCGAGCGCGTCACCACGCTCAAAGCCATCGAGAAGGAGAAGGCCGTCGAAGTGGAGAAAAAGAACATCCAGGAAGTCATCAAAGACCGCGTGGCTCTCGAAAAAACCGTCGTCATCGAGCAGCAGAAAATGAAGGACGCCGAAGCCTTCGCCACCGCCGACCGCGAGAAGCAGGTTGCTCTCACCAACGCCGAGAAAAACGCCCAGGAGCAGCTCATCCAGAAAATCAAAGAGGCCGAAGCCTCCAAACAATCCGCTCAGCTCGCCGCTGAGCAGTCAGCCTTCACCACCATCAAAGCCGCCGACGCTTCCAAGCAGGCTGCAGAGCTTCACGCTCAGGAATTGCTCACGCTTGCCGAAGCCCGGCAAGAGTCCGCCTCCAAGGATGCCGCCGCCGAGAAATCTCTCGCCGAAGGCCGCACCGCCAGCTCCGCCGCCATCGGCCTCGGAGAAGCCCAGGTCCTGCTTGCAAAGGCCGAAGCCTCACAGAAGCAGGGCACCGCAGATGCCGAAGTCACGCAGCTCAAACTCGCTGCGGAAGCCGATGGCATCACCAAGAAGGCGCAGGCCATGAAGCTCCTCGAAAACGCCGGACGCGAACACGAGGAATTCAAGCTCACGCTCGAAAAGGAAAAAGCCATCGAGCTCGCGCAGATCAACATCCAGAAGGACATCGCCGCCGCCCAGGCCAACGTGCTCGGCGAGGCCATGAAGTCCGCCAAGATCGAAATCATCGGCGGCGAAAGCCAGTTCTTCGACAAGATCACCAACGCCATCGGCAACGCCCGCGCCATCGACCGCATGGTCGAAGGCAGCCGCACGCTCACGGATGTGAAGGAAACCTTCTTCACCGGCGATCCCGACTACTTCAAATCCCAGCTCAAAAACATCATTGATCAATTCGGCCTCACCTCCGAAGACACCAAGAACCTCACCCTCAGCGCCCTCTTCGGCAAACTGATCGGCCTCAACCCCGACGCCACCACCTTAAACAAGCTCACCGGCATGATCGGCGCCGCCTCCCGCTTCGGCCTCACCGAGCAGACCGTCAGCGGCCTCCTCGCAGCCAAGGCGGCGAAGAAGTAACCGCGTCATTCGAGATGTCTTCTGATCTCAAAAGTTTGGTTCAAGACTATTTGGCTGTTCGCCCACATCAAGCGGGGGAAACAGTCCAATGCGGCTGGTTTGTTTTTCGTATTGCGAAAAGCGGCTCGCCACCAGAAATCGAGACGTTAGACATGAAACGTATCGCTTCATTCACAACGGACTTTACCGAAGCCGAGAAAATCTCCCAACAACAAAATGAGGTCATCAATCAACATCAAGTAGATGCTTCGCCTTGCACTCTCCGTCATTCAGCACTGGTGTCTAAATCCTACTCATCTGGGGATTCGGGAGTTTTTTTGAAACACGATCGTTCAAGCGGAGGCACTGACTCTGGCTGGTATGTGGGGGTATATGGGGAGCAGCTAGACATGAATGACATCGATTCGGTCGAATTGCGTTCACTCTATGAACTGACAATTCAGGACATGCGAATGGCTCCCTACTGGCTTCTCCCTGAGGGTTTTTTAGTCCATTTGGATTCTGGCAAGGTCGAGCGATTTGACCCAAAAAACCAAAGCTCCCTTTAGCTATCAATGGCCGACATGCCTCCATCTCCCCAACCTTCCCCGCAGCTCGAAGCCGGCGCTTACGAAGTCATTCGTCAGCGTCTCAACAAGCACGGCTCCGAATTGCAGCGTCGGCTGGATCTGCTGAACGCTGACCGCAAGGCGGAGTTCGGCGGCATTGAGACAGCGCTGCTGGCCACGTCACGCCTCACGACAGAAAACAACTGCGTGCCGCGCGACCTCGCCGCCATCGGCCCGCATCGCTTTCTGTTTGGCTACAACGTCCACCTCGGCCTGCGCAGCACCATGCGCATCGAGGACGTGTTCGCGGTCTATGATTATCATCCTGCGGATCACAGCTTTCATCCGAACAAAGACGGCCTGCTAAGTGATCCCCAATTCGTGGAGGACTTCGCCTACCTCTACAACTACTACAAGCACGCCTCCTTCCTGAAGTTCCACCGCATCGGTCCGCATCTTTACCTGGGCTTTCAGGTGGGCCAGCGCGCCACGGAGGTAAAAGCCTTCAAGTGGCTCGTGAACGATGACCTCGGCACGCTCAAGTATCTCGGCAACCGCAGCGATCACGAGTTCGTCTTCCCTCCCACTCAGGAGTTTGAATGGAAGCGCGCCACGCGGGACATGTACATCCACGGCGACCACCCGCACATCAGCATCGAGGATCGCGTCTTCGTCGAGACCGTCGGCGGCGATCTCACCGTGAAGGTGGAGAACAACACCGCCACCGGCCGCGGCATCTACAGCGAGCCCGTCGAAAACAAGGACCAGACCCTCGACGATGCCGAAGTGTACTATGCCATCGTCGGCAGCCTCATCCTGCTCAAGCTTCTCCCCTACCAGGAGAAAACGTGGCGGCATCTCGTCTTCAACGAGCGCACACGTCAGGCGCATCGCATCGACAGCATCTCAGAAAGCTGCGTCATTCTCCC
>JAPLUN010000263.1 GCA_026397715.1 Verrucomicrobiota bacterium | reverse complement strand
CCGCAAAGAGGCGCAAAAATGGAGGAAAAAGCCGGAGGGGGGATGGGGGGCGGAGACGGAGTGGCTGGTAAAAGATTGGGGGTAAAAGATTTTAGGATGGGAGGGTGGGCGGCGTGGGACGCTGAGTGGGGGCGGATGGATTGGCCGCAAAGAGGTGCAAAAAGGGAGGGAAAAGCCGGAGGGGGTGGTGGGGAGGGCCGCTGGCTTGTGGATGGGAGAGTCACAGGGGAGTTTTTTCGGGAGACGTTTGCGCGAACTACGTTTCCAGATTCCGGCTAAAGCCGGGACTGCAATACATGCGCTGGCTGGTTTCAGGTTTGGGGCGATGTGGAGCTTTCGGAACGGGCTAAAGCCCGAACTACGTACTCAGAACCGGGAGGGTTGTGGCAGGGGGTGCATTCGGGGGTCGACAAGTTGGAGGGGGGTGCTAGCGTTTGGGTTCCAAACCAACCCCCAACTACCCACATTCCATGTCCGACATCGCTCTTGCCAAAGGTGAAAAATTTCTCGAAGACAACGCCAAGAAGGAAGGCGTGACGGTGACCGCGAGCGGTCTGCAGTACAAGGTGATCACGCCAGGGACGGGGAAGAGCCCGAAGGCGACGGACACGGTGGAAGTGCACTACGAGGGGACGCTGATCGATGGCACGGTGTTTGACAGCAGCTACCGCCGCAAGGAGTCGATCGAGTTTCCGCTGAACCGCGTGATCGCGGGCTGGACGGAAGGTGTGCAGCTGATGCAGGAGGGGTCGAAGTACCGCTTCTACATTCCTTCGAAGCTGGCGTATGGCCCGCGTGGCGCGGGGCGTGACATCGGGCCGAATGAGGCGCTGATTTTCGATGTGGAGCTGATCAAGGTGAAGTGAGGTTTTGACCGGTTCACTGATCTTTGTTTTTTTGCTGGGCGGCGCTGTGGTGCCGCCCAGTTTTTTTTGGTGGGGTGGGGGCCTACGGAAGACGCGGAGTTGAAGTGGGGGAGGCTGGTAAAAGATGGGGGGGGTAAAAAATTTCAGAGTGGGGATTTGGAATTCCTGATGGGATTGCAGGGGAGGAGCCGGAGTTTTTTTAACCACTGATGGGACACTGACTGACACTGACACTGAGCCAGATGCGTATTTGGGGCCTCTCAACTTGCGGACCCGAGCCGCACGCGGATCTCTGCGATGGCGTCCTGGATGTCGCGGTGGTGTGCCTCGACCCACTGGCAGGTGCGCAGGAGGTAGTTTAGCTGGCCGGCGGGCAGGATATCCTGGATGCGCAGGGGAATGATGGGCAGGCGACGCTCGATGGCGAGGTCGACTTCGCGCGGGATGTGCACGGAGAGGTTCGCTGCGCTGGACATGACGACCACGACGGCGCAGGCGGTGCCGATGGCGGTTTCAATGGCGACGGGATATGGGAGCAGGGAGTTGTTGATGTCGCGCGGAGCCAGCCAGCAGCGGCGGCCCTGCTGCTCGAGGATGGAGCAGATTTTTTCCGCGGTGGAGTAGTCAGCGGAGGCGTAGCTGATGAAGATGGGGGCGGTGCCGGAGGGGCGTGCTGCGGCCGGGGTGTGCCAGGCGGTGGTCAGCAGGCTGGTCAACTGTGCGGAGTCGAACCAGGAGGCTCCAAGAATGTTCGGGGATGGCAGGGTGTTTTCCAACCGCGCGGGGTGGAGTCCGGAGGAGAGCCATTCGTCTGCGTCTTCTGCGACCAGGGGGGATTCGGTGAAGCCCATGCGGCCGAAGGTTTCGGTGAAATGGTCCTGCAGGTGTTTCTGAGTGTCTGTGAGTGCGGAAGTGGAGTTGAGGGCGAGGAATTCCTCTCCGAGCCATCCGGGTGCGAGGCAGCGAGCGGCGAGCAATTCCTGAAGCTGACGCACCCGGTCGCTGAAGGGTTTTTCGAGTTGGAGGCGGGAGAGGTAGTGGCGTGTGCGGCGCTCGACGTCTTCGGTGGTGCGCTGGTGGCGGAAGTGCCCCTGCCAGGCGCCGAGCTGGTGTTCGTCGATCCAGCGGAAAAAGGGGTGGAGCTGAAAGCCGCAAGCGAGAGGCTGGCCGCCATGGTGGTAGCTGCGAGTGTCGAGGCGGAGGTGATGGGCTGGGAAGTCGGTGGTGATGCGGTCGAACTCCTGAGCCGAGCCCGCGAGGGTGAGGCCTTCGGGAGCGGCGGCGGTGACGGCGGAGAGGAGCTGAGTCACGGCGGCGGAATCTCCCACGGGCGCGCTGGCGATGAGGGTGAGGCTGCGCGCGCCGGCGTTGTTTTGGAGCCGGACGGCCAAGTCTGGAACGGGGTGCTGGAAGAGCAGGCTGCTCAGCTGGGCGCTGACGGATGGTACTTTGGCGCCGGACCAGCGGCAGGAGGCGGCGACAAGGGTGCCGTGTTCAGATTCGAATTGAGCCAGGTACATGAGATGAGCACGGGTGCGCACACGTGCGCAGGCACGATGGGCAATCAACCCACGCGGTTAAAGAGCTTTTTCTTCTTAGTGCCTGGCGGGGAGATGCCGTCGTCCTTTTTGCTGCCGCTGCTGCCCAAGGCGTCCTTGCGCGATTCCCTGTTGATGGTGAAGTCGATCTCCTGGTCGATGTGGTGCTCTGCGATTTGGATCTGCAGCTCGGTTTTGACGGCCTGATGCATCCACTCGGTGAGGAAGTTTGCGTCGGCCAGATCGTATTCGTTGATGGGCTGGCTGCCGAAGGAGGAGCGGTTGGCGACGACATTGAGGCCGGACTCGCGGTCGACGCCTGAGGCGACGACGACTTCGGCCCAGGCGCCGTGGTTGAGGTGGCACTCCCACGAAACGTAGAGATTGCTGCCGTAGGGGACGACCTGGATGAAGCCGAGGGAGCGGCGGTAGCGGACCATGTACTGGTCGCGCTCGACGCGTCCGTCGGTGCTCCAGTAGCCTGTGCGTTCGAGGGCGACAAGGAGTTCAGGCGGGGCATCTTTGCGCAGGCGGGTGGTGATGCCAGTGGCGGTGTTTGCGGTCGCAGCGCCGAGATCACGCACGGTGACCTGCCAGGAGTCCATCCAGGTGAGGATGCGCGGGTCTGAAAACGGCTTTCCGGTGGTGAGGGTGTGGAGGGGGCGACGGCGCGTGCGGTAGCCGATGCCAACGAAGCCGAGGATGCCCAGGACGGGCCCCACGTAAGGAATCAGGAAAAGCAGGGCGCAGCCAGCTGTCAGGAGCGTGGTCTCCCAGTCCCGCCGGACGCGCCGCATCTTGTTGCGCGGCCGCCACAACTGCCAGGGCAGCTGGCGGATCTTGTTTGGCAGGCGCAGAGTGCGACCGGGATTTTGAATGGAATCCAAAATGCGAGTCGCCGTCTGCGTGGTGATGCTGTGCAGTCCGGTGTGGGTGACTGCTTTTGCCCCGACGGTGACGCGAACGGTGTAAAGGAGCTCTATGCTGTGGAAGTCGAGGCGTTCGACAAAGATCTCCAGGACCGTGCGCAAGGAGAGGGTGGCATCCGAGGGATCAGGGTGATTGATAAAATCCAAGCGCCCCCAGATGGTGGAATGCTGCATTTCGGACTTTTGGGGGATATGCTTGAGCTGGCGCTCGTCTGCGATCTTGGTGAGGAGTGCCATGGCGGCGTCCCGGGCCTCGATGGCGCGGCTGATCGTGTTGGTATCATTGCGCGGGATGAGCAAGGAGGTGATTTCGGCCGTGCTTTCCGATTTGGATTGCCCGAGCAACCCGGCCCCGCCACCGGCGATGAGGCGGTAAATGCCAAGGAGCATGAGCAGAGTGCCCGCCATGCTAACCACCATGATCAGGGCACGATTGTCCTCCATTATGCTGGGACGCAGCATGTCTTTGTTGAGCATGAAAACCACGAAGCCCCAGACGTTGGTCAACAAGAGTCCGACCCCCAGCATGCGTGTGCCAGCGCCGCGTGCGACGAGGTAGACCCCCATTGCCGCAGGAACAAGCCAGAAGTATTCGACCAAGGACTGGAGAAATGGCGGGATCATTTAGCCAGCTTAAACCTAAGTGAGTGATTTCGGCAATCCCTAAAAAGTGTTTAAAAAGTCCAGCCACTACAAGCTCCTGAGAGCCAGGACAGGAAGGCACAAAACGGCCAAAAGGGTGAAAACCAGCATGTAGCCCCAAAAATCAATCCCGGCAAAACACAGGTCCACTCCTGCAGAGAACTGCGGGCTTTGAGCGAGAGAATCGACCTGAACAAACTCCGCCTGACGTGCCTTTAACTCTTCGAGTTTGGCGGGGTGAGGATACACGGAGTAGGGATCGACGGCGCCTGTCCACTGCAGGTACTGAGTGAGGCGTGCCGCCTCGAGGAGCGAACGCGGCTGCTCACCCAAAGGCACTTGGTCCAGGGCAGGGTATGGCACCGTTTCGAAAGCGGCGGCAGGAGCTGATGAGGGATTTTGAGCTGCGGCGGCCAGGGCTTCATTCAGATTGAAGGCGAGTTCCTCACTGGGCCCGCGGGACGTGTAAAAGAAGTTGTCGAAGGCCATGCTGGGCACCCAAAACCGCGCCTCGGGACTGGAACATTTCTCCACCAGCCAGGTCACATTGCATGCGTAGGCAAAGTAAAGCGATCCAGCGAGTGTCGTCGCGAGCCATACGGGCACCACACTGAACATGAGGAGGAACAAGTCATCCGGGCGTCGCGTCATGGGAAGTTTTTACGAAATTGAAGCGGCCGCTTCAATGAAAATCTGGCACGCCTGCATGGCAGGCTGCATGCATGCGCCGACCTTAAAGTCTTCTGTCGAGATTTTTGCCATCGCCACGAGATGACCGAAACCTGGAAGCTTGTTCATGTTGTGGGTCATAGTTAGGACGCAGCGGTTATCCACCATCGTGCAGCGGGGTTTTTGAAGAGGCTGCTAGGAAGTGGGGGAGGCTTCGTTATGGGGGGATGTGGATGCGATATGCTGCTTTTTCCTTTTCCCTGTTGTGGCTGTTTGTGGGCGCTGGTTTGGCGGGGCAGCAGCCGAATGTGGTTTTGATTGTGAGTGATGATCAGGGGTATCCGGATCTGGGGTGCCTGGGGATGAAGCCGCTGATCACGCCGAATTTGGACAAGCTGGCGGCGGAGGGGGTGCGGGGGACGAGCTTTTATGTGACGTGGCCGGCGTGCACGCCATCGCGGGGGAGCCTATTGACGGGGCGGTATCCGCAGCGGAACGGGCTCTATGATATGGTGCGGAATGATCTGGTGAACTATGGGCACCGGTATGATGCGGCGGAGTATGCTGTGTCTCCGGAGATGACGCTGGGGCTGGATGTGCGGGAGGTGACGCTGGGTGACATGCTGCGAAAGGCGGGCTATGCGACGGGCTGCGTGGGGAAGTGGGACATGGGGCAGGCGAGGCGCTTCCTACCGCTGCAGCGGGGCTTTGATTTCTTCTACGGGCACGGGAACAACGGGATCGACTACTACACGCATGAGCGGTACGGGGTGGCATCGCTGTTCCGGGGGAATGAGCGAACGGAGGAGGACAAGGGGACGTATGTGACGGAGGTGTTCCGGCGGGAGGCGCTGCGGTTTGTGAACGAGCAGGCGGGGCGGAAGCCGTTCTTTTTGTATCTGCCCTTCAATGCGCCGCATGGGGCGTCGAGCTTTGGGGAGGGGACGGAGGAGGGCGGGAAGAAGGTGGCGGAAGGGGTGCAGGCGCCGGAGAAGTATGTGGCGATGTATCGGGGGAAGGTGAAGGACGAGAGGCTAGCGCGCTACTGCGGGGCGGTGACGTGCATGGATGAGGCGATCGGCGCGGTGCTGGAGGCGGTGGAGAAGGCGGGGCAGACGGAGAACACGCTGGTGGTGTTTTTGTCTGACAACGGGGGGAGCGGGAACGGTGGGAATGCGCCGCTGCGGGGGCAGAAGAGCACGATGTGGGAGGGGGGACTGCGGGTGCCTTTCATCCTGCGCTGGCCGGGCGGGAAGGTGCCGGCGGGGAAGGTGACGGATGAATTCATTACCTCGCTGGAGCTGGTGCCGACGCTGCTGGCGGCGACGGAGGCGAAGGCGCCGGAGGGGGTGAAGCTGGATGGATTCGACCTGCTGCCGGTGCTGCGGGGGGAGGTGAAATCGCCGCGGAGGGAGATGTTTTGGCAGAGGCGTGGGGACAAGGCGGCGCGGGTGGAGAACTGGAAGTGGGTGGAGTCGGGGAAGGGCGGGGGGCTCTTTGATTTGAGCACGGACCTGGTGGAGAAGAAGGACCTGAGCGGGGAGAAGCCGGAGGTGGTGCGGATGATGAGGGAGAGGTTTGCGGGGTGGAGGAAGGAGATGGATGGGAGCGAGGCGCGGGGGCCGTTTCGGGACTACTGAGTACGCACGGATTTGCGGCGCGGCGGAAAGTGGTGGCTGCGTTCGTTCTTCATTGAGCGACAGCAGTCCAAATGGACTGGGTGATGCGGAGAAGGGTTTAGTTTGCTCAATTTGAGGTGTTTAGATGACAAGAAACTGTCAAGAATGCGCCATAAGTGAGAGTTTTTTCACAAATTGAGTGTGGGACGAATGTTGGAAATGTGGTATAGAAGAGGTCTTCACCCAACTATGAGCAGCGCCCCTGAGATGACATCATCCAAGCCCCAGGCCACGATTTCCGAATGGAAAAAAATTGTAGCCCCTTTCACGGTTCCATCAATTCCACGTGCCACCTGGCAGATCGTTAACACTTTTGTCCCGTATGCGCTGCTTTGGTATGCGATGTTTTGGAGCCTGAGCCACACCTCCTACTGGGTGACGCTGGCGATCGCGGCGGTGACGGGGCTGCTGCTGGTGCGTGTGTTCATCATGTTTCATGACTGCGGTCATGGGTCGTTTTTCAAATCGAAGCGGGCGAACAGCGTGCTGGGTTTCATCTGCGGGATGCTGACTTTCACGCCGTATCTGCACTGGACGTGGCAGCACTCGGTGCACCACCAGACGTCGGGTGACCTGAGCCGCCGTGGGGACGGGGACATCTGGACGATGACGGTGAAGGAGTACCAGGAGTCGAGCCCGACGCGGCGCTTCTTTTACAAGCTGATCCGCAATCCGATCACGCTGTTTGTGGTGGGGCCGCTGGCGCTGTTTTTGATTCATCAGCGTTTTCCATCGCCGCGTGCGAAGGGGAAGGACCGGATGTCTGTGATGACGATGAACGTGGCGCTGGTGCTCATGATTGTGGGCCTGAGCTACGTGTTTGGCTTCAAGAATTACGTGCTGATGCAGCTGCCGGTGACGATGTTTGCGGGGATCGCGGGGATCTGGATGTTTTATGTGCAGCACCAGTATGAGGATGTGTACTGGGAGCACCGTGAGGACTGGGACTACACGACGGCGGCGCTGGAGGGGAGCTCCTTTTACAAGCTGCCGAAGATCCTGCAGTGGTTCACGGGGAACATTGGTTTCCACCATGTGCACCACCTGAGCTCACGCATTCCGAACTACTACCTGGAGAAGTGCCATAACTCGCACCCGATGTTTTATTCGATTCCGCCGCTGACGTTTTGGAAGAGCCTGAAGTGCATCAACCTGCGCCTGTGGGACGAGAGCGACCGGAAGCTGATCTCCTGGAAGGAGTACCGCCAGCGCTATGCGCATCCGGTGGCTGCGGCGAAGGTGGAGGAAGTGGATCCGGCGGATCTTCCTGCGCCGAGCGAGATTGGTTCGGGGATGTCTTAATAGGCAGCCGGAATTTTCACCGCAGAGATTGGAAAGCCGCAGAGAATGCCTGTGGGGTCTGATCTATGTGGGGGCACTTTTTTGGGAGTGTTGAGCGTGGGATTTGGAGCTGGCGGCGCTCTTTGCGAGAGGCGGTGCTTTTTGCAGACGCTGCTGGTTAACGTGGGGTATGGCGGAGTGCTGGGTTTGCTTCCCAGATGGGTGGTGCTAACCCAGGGAAGCGCTCGCTAAAGCTCGGCATCCCTGGGCTGAAATACGGAAGGCCGTTGGCCTTCGAGACAAAGGCGTTGTCAGTTCATTGAGCGAGGCGCAATGGAAATACAAAAGCCTGTGTGACTGAGTGGCTGGCGGCGTGATTTATTCGGTGCATCGCTGAGCCCGCTGCTGTACGTAGGCTTTACCATGTCCGTTTTTCGGCTGAATACAGAGTATAGTCCGCAGGGGGATCAGGCGCAGGCGATTGCGAAGCTGACGAAGTCTGTGCGTGCGGGGAACCGGCACCAGACGCTGATGGGGGTGACGGGGTCGGGGAAGACTTTCACGATGGCGAACATCATCGCGGAGGTGGGGCGGCCGGCGCTGGTGTTCTCGCATAACAAGACGCTGGCGGCGCAGCTGTACTCGGAGTTTAAGAATTTCTTCCCGGAGAATGCGGTGGAGTACTTTGTGAGTTACTTCGACTACTATCAGCCGGAGGCTTACATCGCGCGGACGGACACGTTCATTGAGAAGGACAGTGCGGTGAATGATGAGATCGAGCGGCTGCGGCTGGCGAGCATGGGGGCGCTGATTACGCGGCAGGACACGATCATCGTGGCGAGTGTGTCGTGCATCTACGGCTTGGGTTCTCCCGAAGATTATGAGGGGATGATGCTGCCGCTGAACGTGGGGATGCAGATGACGCGGGAGACGCTGCTGACGCGGCTGGTGGACATGCTGTATGAGCGGAATGATGTGCAGCTGACGCGCGGGAAATTTCGGGCGCGTGGGGATGTGATCGAGGTGGTGCCGGCGTATCTGGAGAACGAGGCGATCCGGATTGAGTTTTTTGGCGATGAGATTGACCGGATCAGCGCGGTGGATGTACTGACAGGGACGGTGACGCTGAAGATGCCGAGCTACACGATTTTTCCGGCGAAGCAGTTCGTGACGCCGGGGGACAAGCTGAGGAAGGCGATCGTGAAGATCCGCGAGGAGATGGAAGAGCGGGTGGCGTGGTTTGAGAAGGAGGGGAAGCTGCTGGAGGCGCAGCGCATCAAGATGCGGACGCAGTATGACATCGAGATGATGCAGGAGATGGGATTCTGCCAGGGGATCGAGAACTACAGCCGGCACCTGACGGGGCGTGCGCCGGGGGCGACGCCGGGGACGCTGCTGGATTTCTTCAAGGAGCCGCCGCTGATGTTCATCGACGAGAGCCACGTGACGATTCCTCAAATAGGCGGGATGTATGAGGGTGACAAGTCGCGCAAGACGACGCTGGTGGAGCATGGGTTCCGACTGCCGAGTGCGCTGGACAACCGGCCGCTGCGGTTTGAGGAGTTCATGGGGAAGGTGGGGCAGCTGGTGTATGTGAGCGCGACGCCTGCGAGATTTGAGATTGAGAACAGTGTGGTTGGAAATACCAGCTACATCGCGAAGGTGACGGATGCGCTGCCGATGACGCGGACGGTGCGGATCAGCGGGAGCGCGGAGCCGATTGATCAATTTGATGTGATGGCGAAGGGGCGGACGCTGGTGGTGGAGCAGATCATCCGGCCGACGGGGCTGCTGGACCCGGTGATCACGATCAAGCCGCTGAAGGGGCAGATTGATGAGACGATCGAGCTGTGCCGTCAGAGGATTGAGAAAGGGGAGCGTGTGCTGGTGACGACGCTGACGAAGCGGACGGCGGAGGATTTGACGGACTACCTGCGCAATTTGGATTTCAAGGTGCGGTATCTGCACAGCGACATCGATGCGATCGAGCGGGTGGAGATTCTGCGCAGCCTGAGATCGGGTGACTGTGATGTGCTGGTGGGGATCAACCTGTTGCGTGAGGGGCTGGATCTGCCGGAGGTGAGCCTGGTGTGCATTTTGGATGCGGACAAGGAGGGCTTTTTGCGGAGTGAGTCGTCGCTGATTCAGACGTCGGGGCGTGCGGCGCGACACATCAATGGCGAGGTGGTGCTGTTTGCGGACATTGAGACGAAGAGCATTCGGGCGCTGCTGAGCATCAGTGGGTATCGGCGTCAGGTGCAGACGGATCACAATGAGAAGCACGGGATCACGCCGCAGACGGTGCAGCGTGCGGTGCAGGAGAGTCTGCAGGTTTTGGGCAAGGCGCGTGAGGTGGAGGAGAGCGTGGTCCGCGAGGGGGGCGGTGATTTTGCGATCACGGAGACGATCCGTGAGCTGGAGCAGGAGATGGCGGATGCGGCAGGCAAGCTGGAGTATGAGCGTGCGGCGCTGCTAAGGGATCAGATTCGGGAATTGAAGAAGCGTGCGGGGCTGAATGCGGATGATTCGGGGGCGCTGCCAGTGCAGAGGAAGAATGTGAGCTATGCGAAGCCGAAGAGGGGCGGGAGGAAGGGGAAGTAGGGGGGGAGTGATGGAGTGATGGAGTGATGGAGTGGTGGAGTGGTGGAGAGGTGGAGTGGTG
>JAPLUN010000523.1:508-17609 GCA_026397715.1 Verrucomicrobiota bacterium | reverse complement strand
GCGTGGGATACAGGTCAATGAGGGCCACAGGCTGCGCCGAGAGGCTGTCAGGCTGCGTAACTCCCGGAACGTAGATCGAGAGCGGCACGCGCGTCGTCGGCTCCCAGAGCTTGCCTTTGTGCCACATCTGCTTTTCCCCGAGATACCAGCCGTGATCAGATGTGAAGACAATGATCGTGTTCTTCGCGTTAGGTCCCTTTTCCACAGCTTCCAGAATGCGTCCCAGCATGGCATCGCAAAACGCCACGTTGGCCAGGTAGGCGCGCACAGCATCCTTCCAAAGGTTCTTTTCGAGGATCTGTTTGTGCAATCCTTCCTTAAGATGCGTTTTCGCAATCGCGGGAACATCATCTAGGTCATTCACCTTCACTTCCGGCAGCTTGATCGTATCAAGCGGAAGCGCATCGAAGTACTTCTGCGGCACATACCACGGTGAATGCGGGCGGTAGAGACCCAGCGCGAGAAAGAAGGGTTTCTTCTGCTTTTGCGTTAGAAACTCGGCGGCAAACGTCGCGATCTGGCCGTCGTCGGTCTTTTCTTCCGCGACGGGAATGCCACCCCAGTCCCAGTGCCAGATGTTGAGCCCGTTGAAGTTCTGACCTGTGTGCACCGGGAGATCTGGAATCTGCACACCCGCCTGCGGAAAGCGCAGATCCCACGCCGAATCCAGTTCAAAACCACGCCTGCCACCATGCCATCCGGTGAGACGACCTTCGGGCCCGCCGTGATTGGCGTGGAAGATTTTCCCTGCGGCCGCCGTCGTGTAACCCTGGGCCTTGAAGTGCTCCGGCAGCGTCGGTTTGCCTGCGATCTGCACGCTGCGCCGCCAGTCCTGTTCATTGCCAAACACACCGCTCGATGACGGCAGCATGCCCGTGAGCAGCGAGGTGCGTGAAGGATTGCACAGTGCGTAGTTGCAGTGCGCATTGGTAAACCGCATGCCCATTTTCGCAAAACGGTCCATGTTTGGCGTCACCGACTGCGGGTGCCCGCCCATCCAGCCTGCGTAATCACGCAAATCATCCGCGATGATGAACAGCACATTTGGCTTTCCGTCTGCGGAGATCACCTTCGCCTTCGATTTCACTGCGGCATCAGCCGTCGCAGCCAGCAATGTGAGGGCGAAAAGGACGATACAGGGGCGGAATGACATCATGGAAAAACTCGCACGCGACGGAGGGGATGTCGAGACATTGGCCTACTTATTCCAGTCCGAAGGGGTTCATGACAAATTACCGCTGGCCGCAGTTCCACATCCAAGGTGCAACAATCATCTCCACGCCACGAGCAGTCCAGTTAACCATAGGTAAATAAGAAGGGCACCAGTTCAGGAACCGCTACAGGGGGTACGGCTCCATAAACAGCCCTGACACCAACGCACCAGCCCCTCAGAATCATTCGAAAGCGGCCCAAAAGCGCCTTTTTTCACCCCAAAATGCCCCTCAGCCAGGCACTCCAACGGGGTAAATAAGCCTTCACAAAACCCGCCAAACGGCGACTTTGTGAAATTTTTCACAAATAGATCTTGCTACCCCCCTTCCATGTGGCTAAAAAAACGGCCCACCATCCCGGCCAGACCCTACACTGGCCCTCCCCGGTAGCCCCTACCCCTCATGTTGCTTAATTTTCTCCAACCAACCTCCTTCTCGCCGCTGCTCGCGAATGTGCACAGCTATGCGTCGGAGTTTCTCAAAGAGAGCAGCAATCTGGCCTTTCTGACAAATTCCTTGCTCGTCGCTGGTGTTGTGGTCGGCCTGATTCTGTGGTTCGCCATCAAGGCGACGAAGAACATGACGTTGATCCCCCACAAGGCGCAGAACTTCTTCGAACTGGTGGTCGAGTTCCTTTATGGCCAGGTGGAGTCCATCGTCGGTGCCAAGATCGCCCCCCGCGTCTTCCCACTTCTCGCGACCATCTTCATTTACATCCTTGTTTCCAACTGGTTCGGCCTTCTTCCAGGCGTCGGCACCATTGGCTGGGGCGAAGGCACCGGTTTCATGAGCGTCAAGGAAGTACATGACCCATTGCTCCGCGCGCCAACCGCTGACCTAAACATGACCTTCGGTCTTTCGGTCTCCATGTTCTTGGTCTGGCTCTACATCACCATCAAAGAAGTGGGCGTTTGGGGTTTCATTGTTCACACGTTCGGTGCCAAGGGCGGCCTGAAGGGAATCATGGGCGCCATGGTTGCGCTGGTCTTCCTGTTCGTCGGCGTCATCGAAGTCTTCTCCATCATTTTCCGCCCCGTCACGCTTTCCTTCCGACTGTTCGGCAACGTCCTCGCCGGTGAAAACGTGCTGCACACCATGAGCGGCATGGGCGGCTTCATCGGCAGCGTCCTCGCCCCCTTCCCTTTCTACTTCATGGAGCTTCTTGTCGGCCTGCTGCAGGCCATCGTGTTCACCCTGCTCAGCGCGGTTTACATCCAGCTTTCCACTTCTCATGACGACCACGGTCACGAGGACGCGCATCACTAATCTCTGACTTTGCCTGCGGGACCATGCGCAACGCGTGGACGCCGGCGACACAACAAACCACATACTCGACTAATATTATGACAATGGAACTCATCTCCATGGCACAGGAAGCAGGCGCACACGCACCAGCAGTCGCCGCAGGCGTCACTGGCAGCATCGCCACCGGTATCGGTGCAGGCAGCGCAGCCATCGGCGTGGGCCTCATCGGCTCCAAGGCAGTGGAAGCCGTCGGCCGCAATCCTGGCGCTTTCGGCAACATCCTGACCCTCGGCATTATCGCCATGGCCCTTGCAGAAGGTCTGGGCATTCTGTCCTTCATTCTTGGCAAGTAAGCCCTGAATTTCGCGGCGGGCTGTTCGCAGCCCGCCGCAGTTAACTCTCTCTTCTCTCTCTTTTTACACTGTCATGGACCAGATCAAAGGCATCGCATATCAGATCGCAGGCGACTTCGGACTCGCTTGGGGCAAGTTCTTTGCCCAAGTCATCATTTTCATTCTGGTCTACACCGTCCTCAAGAAGTACGCCTTCGGTCCGATCATGGCCATGCTAGAGCAGCGCCGCCAGCGCATCGCCGATGGCGAAGCCAAGCTCGAAAAAATCACCCGCGACGCCGCCGAGGCCGCGAAGAATTCCCAAGCCATCCTCGACAAAGCAGAGGCTGATGCAGCCCGCCTTGTGAAGGAAGCTGACGATGCCGCCAAGCTCATTCAGGAGCGCCGCCAGCAGGAGGCCGTCTCCTCCGCCAACACCATCATCGCCAAGGCCCGTGAAGCCGCCCAGCTTGAACAGGAGCAGCTCATGTCCCAGCTCAAGCGTGAGTTCGGCCGCATGGTCTCCGACGCCACCAGCCGCGTCACCGGCAAGGTGCTCAACACCGAAGACCAGTCCCGCATCAATCAGGAAACCTCCGCCCAGGTCTCCGCTTAATTTTTCCGCCGCTTCGCCACCATGAAGATCACCAAAGAAGCCCGCCGCACCTCCCGCCAGCTTTTCCGCGCCTGTATCGCAGACGGCAAACTGGATGAGTCTCGCGTGCGCACCGTGGTCAACAGCGTGGCCCAAAGCAAGCCCCGTGGCTTCATCGGCATTCTCGATGCCTTCGCCCGCCTCGTGGGCAATGAAGTGGATCGTCAGCGTGCCACCGTGGAAAGCGCCACAGCGCTTGCTCCCGCCACACAATCCGAGCTTCAGGCCAGCCTCTCCAAGAAATACGGCCGCCCGCTCACCCTCGAATTCAGTGTCAATCCAGAGCTGCTTGGCGGCATCCGCGTGAAAGTCGGTTCCGACGTTTGGGATGGCAGTGTCAAAGCCCGTCTCAAAGCCCTGTCTGACTCCCTTTCCGCTTAATCTTTTCCGCCCCTAGCCCCTCTCTCAGTTTTTTAAACCCGCAATACCATGAGCAACATCCTCCAGGAGATCGAATCCCAAATCGCCGGCCTCAAGACCGCCGTCACGAAGTCCAATGTGGGCATCGTACGTGAAATCGGTGACGGCGCAGCCAAGATTGAAGGCTTGAGCGATGTCATGCTCAACGAAATGATCGAGTTCCCCGGCGGTGTCTACGGTCTCGCTCTGAACCTCGAAGAAACCGAAGTCGGTTGCGTGCTTCTCGGCTCCGGCGAAAACGTCCGCGCAGGTGATGAAGTCAAGACAACCGGCCGCCTCCTCTCCGTGCCAGTCGGCAAGAGCCTCCTCGGTCGCGTCGTGAACGCCCTCGGTCAGGCCATCGACGGTAAAGGCGACATCAAGGGTGAAACCCAGTATCCTGTCGAAAAGCTCGCTCCTGGCATCATCGCCCGTAAGTCCGTGTCCGTCCCCGTGCAGACCGGCATCATGAGCATCGACGCCATGATCCCGATCGGCCGTGGCCAGCGCGAACTGATCATCGGTGACCGTTCCACCGGCAAGACCACCATCGCGGTCGACACCATCATTTCCCAGGCCCAGCAGAACAAGGCCGCCGAACAGGGCAAGCTCAAGGGCCACAAGCCTCTCTATTGCATCTACGTCGCCATCGGCCAGAAGCAGTCGAACATCGCCCGAGTCGTCAAGACTCTCGAAGACGCCGGTGCCATGGAATACACCACCATCGTCAGCGCTTCCGCTTCTGACTCTGCGGTGAATCAGTATCTCGCTCCGTATTCCGGCTGCGCCATCGGCGAATGGTTCATGGATCAGGGCCAGGACGTCCTCATCGTGTTCGATGACCTTTCCAAGCAGGCTGTTGCCTACCGCCAGGTTTCCCTCATCCTGAAGCGCCCTTCCGGTCGTGAAGCGTATCCGGGCGACGTGTTCTATCTCCACTCCCGTCTCCTTGAGCGCTCCTGCCGCGTCAGCGAAAACTACGGCGGTGGCTCCATGACCGCTCTGCCGATCATCGAGACCCAGGCTGGCGACGTGTCCGCTTACATCCCGACGAACGTGATCTCCATCACCGACGGCCAGATCTTCCTTGAAACCGACTTGTTCTATCAAGGCATCCGCCCTGCCATTTCCGTCGGTCTCTCGGTGTCCCGCGTGGGTTCCGCCGCTCAGACGAAGGCCATCAAGAAGGTCTCCGGTACCACCAAGCTCGACCTCGCCCAGTTCCGCGAACTCGCCGCTTTCGCCCAGTTCGGTTCCGACCTCGACGCCGGCACGAAGGCCAAGCTCGACCGCGGTGCTCGCATCGTGGAACTCTTCAAGCAGCAGCAGTATCAGCCGAAAAGCCTGCCCATCATGGTCAGCACGCTTTACGCGATGCAAAAGGGCTACTTCGATTCCGTTTCTGTGGATCGCGTGAAGGAATTCCAGGCCAAACTGGAAGACTACCTCAGCACCCGCAAGAGCGAGCTCATGGACCAGCTCGCCAACGAAAAGACTCTCGACAATGTCGAAGCCGGCCTCAAGTCCGCCCTCGACGACTTCAAAGCCTCCTGGAAGTAAAGTTCTCCGGTTTTCTGCTACACGCTCCTAGCTCCCCGCTCACATGCCCTCCACCCGCGACATCCGACGCCGAATCAAATCGGTCAAAAACACGGCCCAGATCACCAAGGCCATGCAGCTCGTCGCGGCTGCGAAGATGAAAAAAGCGCAGGACCAGGCCAGCCATGGCCGTGCCTACGCCGAGATGCTCAACAAGGTTCTCGTGAACCTGAAGGCGCATGCTGAAGAAGGCATCCATCCCTTCTTCACGGAAGGCAAAGGAGACAAGACCCTCGTCCTCCTCATCGCCTCCGACAAAGGTCTCTGCGGCGCCTTGAACACCAACCTGTTCAAGAAGCTCCTCACCACAAAGATCGAAGGCGAAGTCGAATACGTCACCATCGGACGCAAATCCGTGCAGGCCATCAACCGTCTGCGCCGCACGCTGGTCGCTGATTTCCCGATCAAGGATCCTGCCAAGTTCGCTGAAGTGCGCGCTGTTAGCCGCTTCATCCAGGAAAAGTATCGCACTGGCGAATACAAGAAGGTGCTCGCTGTCTTCAACAACTTCATCAACACCGTCACCATCCTTCCATCGGTCGAGCAGTTGCTCCCCGTGAATCCGGTGACCCTGGGTGGCAAGCGTGACTTCGGCATCGAGATCACCCCGCCTGCGGCTGATTCTCTCGAGTACAAGTTTGAACCCAGCGCCGCTGTGGTGTTTGAGACGGTCCTGCCTCAGTATGTGAACGACACCGTTTATCAGATGGTGCTCGAATCCCGCGCCTCCGAGCACTCCAGCCGAATGGTGGCGATGAAGAACGCCACCGACAACGCCAAGCAGATGATCAAGGACCTCAGCCTTGAGTACAACAAGCTTCGTCAGGCCGCGATCACCAACGAACTCCTCGAAATCACCACCGCCAAGATGGCTCTTGAATAAGCCCCCTTCACTTCTCCCTTTTCACTTTTTCCTTCATTTATGAGCAACATCGGCAAAATCGTTCAAGTCATCGGTCCCGTGGTGGACGTGGATTTCTCCGCCACTGGCAAGCTGCCCGGCATCTACAACGCCCTCGAAATCAACTTCAACCAGGCTGGCAAGCAGGTCCGCCTCACTTGTGAAGTTCAGAGCCACATGGGTGACGGTTGGGTCCGCTCCATCGCCATGATTTCCACGGAAGGTCTCAAGCGCGGCATGGACGCCCTCGACACCGGCGGCCCGATCACCGTTCCTGTGGGTGAAGAAGTTCTGGGTCGTATCTTCAACGTCACCGGTGACGCTTGCGATGACCAGGCTCCCCCTGTCACCCAGAAGCGCTACGCCATTCACCGCGCCGCTCCTGCTCTCGTTGATCAGAATCCTTCCGCTCAGATCCTCGAAACCGGCATCAAGGTCATCGACCTCATCTGCCCTTTCACCAAGGGTGGTAAAGTCGGCGCCTTCGGTGGTGCTGGCGTCGGCAAGACCGTCGTCATCATGGAGCTCATCAACAACATCGCCAAAGGCCACGGTGGTTACTCCGTGTTCGCCGGTGTGGGTGAGCGTACCCGTGAAGGTAACGACCTTTACCATGAAATGATCGAGTCCGACGTTATCAAGGTGAAGAAAAACGGCCACGACATCGTGAAGAACGATCAGGGCGGTTACATCAGCGAGCCCGGCTCCAAGGTGGCCCTTGTTTACGGCCAGATGAACGAGCCTCCAGGTGCCCGTCTCCGCGTCGCCCTCTCTGCCCTCTCCATGGCCGAGTACTTCCGCGATGAAAAGAATCAGGACGTGCTCTTCTTCGTGGACAACGTCTTCCGTTTCTCCCAGGCCGGTTCCGAAGTGTCCGCTCTCCTTGGACGTACGCCTTCCGCCGTGGGTTACCAGCCGACACTTGCCGCAGAAATGGGCATGATGCAGGAACGAATCACCTCCACCAAGACCGGTTCCATCACGTCCTTCCAGGCCGTTTACGTCCCTGCTGATGACTTGACCGACCCTGCCCCGGCCAACACCTTCGCCCATCTTGACTCCACCGTCGTGCTTGAGCGTTCCCTCGCCGAGCTGGGCATCTACCCTGCTGTGGATCCTCTCGCTTCCGTCTCCAAGGCCCTCGCGCCTGAAATCGTCGGTGAAGAGCATTACCGCGTGGCCCGTGGCGTGCAGCGCGTCCTTCAGCGCTACAAAGACCTTCAGGACATCATCGCCATTCTCGGCATGGACGAACTCAGCGAAGAAGACAAACTCACCGTTTTCCGCGCTCGTAAGCTCCAGCGCTTCCTCTCCCAGCCCTTCCACGTGGCCGAAATCTTCACCGGCACCAAAGGCGAATACGTCAAGGTGGCCGACACCATCAAGGGCTTCGCAGAAATTCTCGACGGCAAGCACGACAGCGTCCCTGAAGCCAACTTCTACATGAAGGGCGGCATCGACTCCGTTAAGAAGGACTAATCCACTGCGCCGTTCTTCTTGGGCGGCTCATTCATTCGTCATTCTGATTTCGTCATTCGTCACTAACCGCTCCGTCTAGCCCATGCCTCTTAAACTGGAAATCGTCACCCCTGAAGCCCGCATCTACTCCGATGAGGTCGATACCGTCGTGCTTCCGGGGTATGAGGGTGAAATGGGCGTCCTGCCTGCGCACAGCAATCTCGTGACCACCCTGGTCCCCGGTGAGCTGCGCATCACCAAGGGCGGCAAAACAATTGAGCTCGCCGTCGGCGAAGGCTTGGTCGAAGTCACCGGCTCCGTCACCCGCATCCTCACGGATGCTGCTGTAGACGCCGACAAAATCGACGAAGCTGCCGCAGAAGAAGCCATCGCCCGCGCCAAGAAGGCCCTCGAAACCCTCAAGCCAGGCGAACATCAGGAAGAAGTCGCCGCCGCAATGGCAGCCATCCAGCGCGCCACGATCCATCTCAACATCAAGCGCAAGCGCAAGACCATTTGATTTGGGCCACCTAAATTCGCTCCCCCGGAGCATAACAGACCATGAGACCTCCATCTCAAGGTCTTTTTTTTTGGACTGCGGTCGCGAAGTGAGAAACGAACGCAGCTACCGCTTTCGACGGACCGGCTGGCAGATGAGTGCCGAGAACTGATCGAATGCGGGAGCCGGACATTCATCGTCAGCCGGCCAAACACACGCACACCGAAGTGCATTTGAGTCACGAATCCCCCTCTTGAAGGTGGCTACGCAGCGGGAAGCTATGACCAGTTAGCAGACCGAACTACCGCGCGATTGAGAACGAATCCACAATCCGCTGCACCGCCGGGCCACGCGAGATCGGCATGCCATAGTAGGCAAACAGCAGACCGACCATCTTCCCCTTCTCAATGAACGTGTAGTTCAAGAAGGATTGATTCGTTTCCGGCTTTCGCGCTTCGCAGCGCATCGCCTCACGTCCACCCACCGTCACCAATTGCGGCTTGCTGAACTTCGTGAATCCCTTCGCACTCCAGGCGCGCTGGTAATCCTTGATGAAATAAGGGTCTTTGACTCCCTTGTGGCTGGAATCAGGCGCCGTGATCAAAGCAAACACGATGCCCCCGGGCTGATCGCCGTTATCATGCGCCGCACCCAGCAACCGCCCCTCGCCCTTTGTTTTCGGCATCACCTTCCAGCCGTCTGGCAAAAAGAAAGAGATGTGCTGGCTGGGAAAGGAGACCATCTCACCACCCGCCACTGGCTGGCGTTGGGGCTTGGAGGCCGTGGCGCAGCTCATCAATGACAGGGCGCTCGTGAGCAGGAGAAACAGGGAAACTTTCTTCATGGTAGATTCTCGCAGTTGCCTCGTACCCCGCCCGGGGTCAAGCGGCAAAGTAAGCGGCGGTCTGCCGCCAGCAGTTCGTCTTCCCCCTGGGCACCCACATTCTTAGGGCGATGAATTCCAACGCGGCCGCACCTTTGTAGTTGGCAGGCGAGGCATTCCCCCGGAATCTCCACCAGTAACCTCTCCCTCCTATGTCCACTGCCTTTGGCTGTTTTATTGGATTTCTCGTCTGGTTCCTCATGCGTTACCTGATCGCCGGATTTTATACGGTGAACCAAAACGAACGCGCGGTCAAAACCAGCTTCGGCCGTGCGCAACGCGTCGGAAATATGCGCACGATTGATGACCCCGTCGCGGAGCATCTCACCGCCGATCAAAAACTGCGCTATGACTACCCCCAGGTCCGCGTCATCCAGCCGGGCGGCCCCTATTTCAAATGGCCCTGGGAAAAGGTGTACAAGGTCGACATCGCCACCAGCACCGTGAACATGGCCTGGGATCCCGATGATCCCTCCGCCAACAACTCCGGCAGCATCCTCGATGCCGTCACCAAAGATCAGCTCAACGTCGGACTCAATGGCCAGATCCGCTTCCGCGTTTCAGATCGCAATCTCTACGCCTTCGTCTTCGGTGTGAAGAACGCCTACGCCCACGTCATGGGCTACTTCGTCAGCGTCTTGCGCGAGCGCATTGCCACCTTTGAGGCACCGCCTGATCCCGCTGCTGATCCGGAGCACTCCGCCGCCGCCTCCACCATCGGCATCTCCATCAACGACATCCGCAAAAACATGCGCGACCTAAACGAGCACATGGACCACGAATGCCAGAGCTCCTCCGCTCGCTACGGCATCGTTCTGGACGCCTCCTTGATCACCGGCATCGACCCGCCGCATGAAGTCGAGTCCGCCCTCGCCGCCATCAACACCGCCTACAATCAGGTCTCCTCAGACATCAGCCTCGCCCAGGCCAGCGCCGACCAGAAGATCGTGCAGTCCCAGCGAGCCGTCGAAATCGAAACGCTCAAAGCCCAGGCCGAAGTCGAGCCCCTCAAGTGCCTCGCCTCCCAGCTCCTTGATTTGAAAACCCGCGGCACCGCCGCCCTGCGCTCCTACGTGCGCAATGTCCGCCTCGCCCTCTTCGACAAGGCCAGCCAGGTCTTCGTCGAAACCCGCAGAGATTAAACCCAGCACAAAGAACCAGGAACCAACATCACACTTCCATGGACGCTTTCTCCCATTTCCTTCTCGCCGCCGCAGTCACCTTCATCGGTTGCAGCATTGCGGTGCCGCTCATCCTTTCCATCGGGCGCATCATCGGACTCTATGCCGTCGTGCAGGAGCGCCGCAGCCAGGTGTATCTGCTCTTTGGCAAAGTCGTAGGCACCCTTGACGAACCCGGCCTGCACTTCCTGCCCGCGAAACTTGGCCCCGCTGCATTCCTTGTCAACTGGCTCGGCAAATGCCACATCGTCGATCTGCGACTGGATCAGATGTACCTGCGCAGCCAGCCGGTAAACTCGGAGGAAGGCGCCCCCATGGGAATCGGCATCTGGTATGAGATGTTCGTCAGCGACCCCGTCTCCTTCCTCTTCAAAAACACCGACCCACGCGGCTCCCTCTCCGCCAACGTCAGCAACTCCACCGTCCGCTGCCTCAGCAATCTGCCGCTCGCCAAGATGCTCGTGAACCGTCACGTCATGAGCGACACCGTGCGCAACGAAGTCACGCCCAAGTCCCATGAATGGGGCTACAAGCTCGGCAGCGTCTACATCCGCAAGGTCCACTTCCGCGATGCCATGATGATCAAGCAGATCGAAAGCAAAGTCGTCAACCGCCTCCGTCAAGTCACCTCCGCCATCAAGCAGGACGGTGTCAATCAGGTCAGCGTCATCACCAGCACCGCCGAAAAAACCGCCGCCATCGAGCTCGCCAAAGCCGCCGCCGTCCGCCCCGAAATCGTCGGCAACGCCCTCCGCGACATCTCCAACGACCCCGACGTCGCCCAGGCCGTCTTCGACGTCCTCGAAGCCCAAAAAATCATCAACGGCAAAGCCACCGTCACCCTCATGCCCGCCTCCTCCAGCGGCCTCCTCACCGATCTCCTCGCCGCGCAGCCTGCGCGAGGAAACGGTGGTCCGCCGGCAGTGAAGGCGTGACGCACCCAAGGAGCGACACTTGCCAAGTGCCGTGGTTTGGGATGATGAAAATCCGGCAGGTTTCCAGTGCGTTTCCTAGCCGGGACTTGGCAAGTCCCGCGCCTTGAACCCACCTCATCCAGCCATTTCCGTCGCTTGCATTCCCCCCATGCCTGCTACACTCGACCTCCCGCCAAATTTGGCATTCCACCTTCCATTTTCGTCATTCCCCTTTCCCCCCACATGTCTCACAGAGTCCTCATCATCGGAGCCGGCGGCGTTGGCCGCGTTGTCGTTCATAAATGCGCCCAGCTTCCCGACGTGTTCGGTGAGATCATGCTGGCCAGCCGCACCAAGTCTAAGTGCGACAGCATCGCCGCAGAACTGAAGCGCCCGATTCAAACCGCCGCCGTGGATGCGGACAACGTCCCGGAGTTGGTGAAGCTGCTGAAAAGCTACAAGCCCGAAGTCGTCATCAATGTGGCGCTGCCCTATCAGGATCTTACCATCATGGATGCCTGCCTCGAAGCCGGCGTGCATTACATCGACACCGCCAACTACGAGCCGCGTGACGTGGCCAAGTTTGAGTACCACTGGCAGTGGGCCTATCAGGACAAGTTCAAGAAAGCGGGCCTTACCGCCCTCCTCGGCTGCGGCTTTGATCCGGGCGTGACGAATGTCAATCCTGAGATCAACCTCCGCGAAGTCACTGCCAACGGTCGCTACTGGCAGGATGGCAAGTGGGTGGAGACCAAGCCGCTCGAAATCAAGCGCAGCTTCCCCTTCCCGGACGGCATCGGCCCGAAGAACATCTACTGCCTCTACCACGAGGAGCTGGAGTCGCTCACCAAACACTTCGACATCCGCCGCGCACGTTTCTGGATGACCTTTGGCGACGCCTACATCAAGCACATGGAAGTGCTGGTGAACGTAGGCATGACCGGCATCCATCCCGTGAAGCACAAGGGCGTGGACATCATCCCCATCGAGTTCCTCAAAACCCTTCTCCCCGAACCCGGCACCCTCGGTGCTGACACCAAGGGCAAGACCTGCATCGGCAACTGGATCGAAGGCATCGACAAAAACGGCCAGCCTCTGCGCTACTACGTGTACAACATCTGCGACCATCAGGAGTGCTTCAAGGAGACGAACTCCCAGGGCGTCAGCTACACCACCGGCGTGCCCGCCATGATCGCCGCGCGTCAGCTCCTCACCAATCCCACCGAGTACCGCCAGCCCGGCGTCTGGAACATCGAGCAGCTCAATCCCGATCCCTTCATGGCTGACCTGAACGCCTACGGCCTGCCTTGGCTGGAGACATGGCCGACGGAGCCCCTGCCAGGAGAGTAATCCACTTCCACCCCCGCTCATATGAGAACCCGATTCGCAGCAGCATTCTTCACCTGCTGCGTCGCGTTCTCGATGGCGGGAGAGGTTCAGACCCTAGCACAGATAACTGAGGATCGCTGTGTCGATGCCTTGAGTGTCTCTGCCGTGATTGATGCCAGCCTCGACTCTGATTTTTTCAGATCCAAGCAGTCGTCCTATCCCTGGCACATCATCGAGCATGATGACGGTCATTTGGAAGACACCATTGCCGGAGGCCCGGCAAACCGCAAAACGGTCAGCAAAATCGAACACACGGCCAGCTGCATCTCCACCCATCAGGGAGAGCACCTCATGTCCTTCTGTGAAGCGACCCAGCGCGGACAAGGCGTGGATCTGGTGATCACCGGTGGCATGCCCGCCTATGCGAGCATGTTGACGGTGAAGCTCGACGAAAAGAAGCAGATCGCCTGCTCCTTTGAAGCCACCTATCCCATGACCATTCCAGGCGAAAAGCTGCAGTGGCGCATCACCAAGAAAGCGTTTCGGATGAAAAGCGAGGGCTTCAAACCCGGCACCCGTTTATACGGCTGGCTGTCGGTAGAATTTGAAGAGATCACCACTCTCAAGGGCAAAGAGACCCGCAGGAGCTACAAGATCGAGGGTTATGTAAAGCCGGTGATTCAACGCGCCGCAACACAGCGATAGACGGAGTTGAATCAGTCAAACGGGGCCAGACTGCGCACCATGCTGTTTGGACTATTCCTTGACCTCTTGACCACCTGCGCTCCGCTCCAGTCCCCCATGTCTCTTTCCCTTATCCTCACCCACCCCGGCGGCTCCCATAAAGACGAACTCCTCGCCTGCAGCCTCCTCGCCGCCGTGCACCGCGTGCCCATCGTCCGCCGCGAGCCCACCCCGGAGGATCTCGCCGATCCCACCATTGCCGTCGTCGATGTCGGTGGCGAGCACGCCCCGGAGCGCAACAACTTCGACCACCATCAATTCCCTGCCGATCATCCGCCCGTGTGTGCTCTGAGCCTCGTGCTGCAGCATCTCGGCGTCTACGAAGACGCCCGCCAGTTCTGCGACTGGCTGGAGCCCGCTGAATGGTTCGACACCCGCGGCCCCAACGTCACCGCCAAGTGGCTCGGCGTGGACCGCAACACCATGAACAAGCTCAACTCCCCCATCGACATCACAGTCCTGCGTCGCTTCGCCAAAGCCAAGCGCCTTGAGCCCGGCGAGCCCCTCTGGGAAATACTCAGCTATATCGGTGCCGATCTCCTCGAATACCTGCGCGAACTCCGCACGCGCCTCGACTACATCGCCCAGCAGGCGCAAATCTGGACCGTGGACGACCACGAAATCCTCGTCCTCCCCCGCACCGATCCCATGCCCGACGAACCCTCCGCTGGCATTGATCGTTATCTCGCCACCATCGGCAAAGACACCACCGTCGCCGCCCTCATCTACCCCGACCGCCGTGGCTCCGGCTACGGCCTCTCACGCCACAACGACAACCCTCTCTACAACTTCACCCGCATCGAAAAACAACCCGATGTGCACTTTGCCCATGCGCGTGGCTTTGTGGCGAAGACGTCAGCTTCAGAGATCACTCGCGTGAAAGAGCTGCTGGAATTGGCTAGAGTGTAAGAAGCAATCGGGCAGTTCCAATCAACCACCAAACCGCTGGACCACGTCTCGCAGGTGTCGATTTCCTGGCCGGATTTGATTCATCTGATGCAACAACCTTCGAATCTGCTTATCATCCAGCTTTTCACATAGCTGCTCCAGCGTAATTCCATCAGGCAGGCCATCCACAGTATCGGCCACAGCAAGAATCCTCTGCTGCCGTAGCTGGGCCGGTGTGAGCTGAGCCGGCGGCGGGTCATCGTCCCAAGAAAAATTGAGACGCCAAGCGCGTTAAAACAAAAGCGCTGGCAGCAGGATGGAGGCGAAAAGCAAAAACCAAAGTCCCGGTTTGGAGTGATCAAATCCATCCCGCAGCATGATAAGCAAATTCACAAGAGAGACAACGATCACAAACATGCTCATTCGAGCATCCAGTCGCCGTCCCCATTCACGAAAAAAAAGCTTTCATCCACCTTCAATAATGAGCGCAAATCATGATGTAACAAGGTCAAGCATCGAGCCTTGACCTTGTTATCCTGCCTGAACGTTCCCCGCCTCTACAGCCTCCGCTCCTTCACCTCCGCCGCAATCTCCGCAAGGAACTCAGCAATCGGCTTCACACCCAGATCGCCCTTCTTGCTATGACGCACCGCCACGCACTGCGCAGCCGCTTCCTTCTCGCCAAGGACGAGCATGTAAGGAATCCGATCGAGCTGGGCCAGACGAATCTTCGCACCGATCTTGTCAGCGTCGTTGTTCAATGACACACGCAGACCGGCATCCTTGAGCTGCGCATAGATCTCATCGGCAAAGGCGTCCACCTTCTCGCTGATGGTAAGAATGCGCACCTGCTCAGGCGCGAGCCAAGTTGGGAAATGTCCGGCAAAATGCTCGATGAGCACGCCGCAGAAACGCTCCATGCTGCCAAACGGCGCACGATGAATCATCACCGGGCGATGCGGACGGTTGTCAGCGCCGTTGTAGGTGAGGTCAAAGCGCACAGGCAGGACGTAGTCCACCTGCACGGTGCCCAGCTGCCATTCGCGGCCGATCACATCTTTGATGACGAAGTCGATCTTCGGCCCGTAGAACGCGGCTTCGCCGGGCTCTTCGGTGAAAGGCACGCCCAGAGTAGCAGCAGCCTCGCGGCAGGCCGCTTCGGCTTTGTCCCACTGCTCCGGATTCCCAGTGAACTTGCTGCTGTCCGGATCACGCAGACCCACTCGCACGCGATAGTCGTGCATGCCCAGGGTGTTAAGCACGATCTTCACGAGGCTGAGACAGCCGAGCACTTCCTTGGCCACCTGATCTTCGGTGCAGAAGAGATGCGCGTCATCCTGCGTGAAACCACGCACACGCGTCATGCCGTTCAATTCACCGCTCTGTTCCCAGCGATACACCGTGCCGAATTCGGCCAGACGCACCGGCAGATCGCGATAGCTGCGCGGCTGGCTGTCGTAGATTTTGATGTGATGCGGGCAGTTCATCGGCTTCAGCAGGAAGCCGTCGAGCAGCTTGTCATCCGGCAGCACGCGATCTTCGGTGATGACTTCCTTGCCGGCACGCTCGTTGAGTTGCTGGCGCATGCGGGCAGACACGGCACCGAGGCGCTCCATGACCTCGCAGCAGCCGCAGCCTTCCTTGATCACCTTCGCGAGATCGTCGTTTTCAATGACAGGCGCAAACTGACTGTCCTTGTAATAGGGAAAGTGACCGCTGGTCTTGTACAGACCCACCTTGCCGATGTGCGGCGTGAAGACCTGGCTGTAGCCTTGCTTGCGCAGCTCTTCGCTGATGAAATTTTGCAGTTCCTGACGCAGGATCGCGCCATTCGGCGTCCACAGAATGAGCCCCTGCCCCACTTCTTCGTCGATGTGGAAGAGCTTCAATTCTTTGCCCAGCTTGCGGTGGTCGCGCTTCTTCGCCTCTTCGAGTTGGACCAGGTGCTGATCCAGCTCTTCCTTGCTCGGGAAAGCCGTTCCATACAAACGCTGCAGCTGCGGCTTCGTGTCGTCGCCCATGTAGAAGGCGCTGGCCACGGACATGATTTTGACATGCTTGCACTTGCCGCTGTAGCCCACGTGCGGGCCTGCACAGAGGTCGATGAAATCCCCGTTCTGGAACGTCGAGATCTGCTCGCCCTCAGGAATCTTTTCCAGCAGGTCGAGTTTGAAGACGCTCGGATTGCCCGGACGTTCAGTAAGACCACCAAGGCGGCCGGACTTTGCCATGGCGATGGCTTCCTCACGCGTGACGCCTTTCCATTCAAATTTCTGGTTCTCCTTCGAGATCTTCTTCATCTCCGCCTCGATCTTCTCAAAGTCATCCGGCGTGATGCGGTGGTCCGGCAGATCAAAGTCGTAGTAGAAGCCGTTTTCCACCGGCGGGCCGTAGGCAAACTGGGCGTTCGGCCACAGGCGCAGGATGGCGGTGGCCATCACGTGGGCACAGGAGTGGCGCAGGCGATCGATGTCAGACATCTGAGCGCGTTCTTCGAGGGTCTTGCGGGCTTCGGACATGGTTGTAAGTGGGGCCGTGTCCATGCCGCAGGACGCGACGAGATTCAAGATGATAACGACAGGGAAAGCAGCCGGGGGCCGTCTCTGGCGCCAGCCTCCACCGTCATACCAGCACTTTTGGCTGTTCATCGCCCACAGCGGAGGCTTCCACGAAATGAGACCCTACTGCTCTGGCGTCGAAAACTCCACCCCGACCTGCATGCTCAGGAATGCTCCGGACGGCCCGAAATACCGTCCGCTGACCGGCATCACACCGCGCGGATGGTGACTCGTCCCGGTGACGATGTGCCGGTGCTCGCACCTTTTTCCCGTCGTCGGATCAAAGCCACGCCAGCCGAGCTGTG
>JAPLUN010000523.1:0-482 GCA_026397715.1 Verrucomicrobiota bacterium | reverse complement strand
CGTGCCGCACGCGTCGCGGAGCAGTCCAGAAAGCCGCTGGCAAATCGCGCGACGATGCCCAGATGGCGCAGCGTTTCCATCATCAGCGTCGCCACATCGCGGCACGATCCGCTGCCCAGAGACAAGGTGGTTCCCGGCGTCTGCACCCCCTTCTGTTCGCGGCGCATGTAGCGAATCTTTTGGTGGATCGCTTCCGCCACTTGCAGCACGAAAGCCTCGGCGCTTGGAAATTCCCTGGGGTTGGGCAGTGTGGCGATCCAAACCTGCATGGCGGCCGTTTCCTCGGCGAAGACCGGTGTCATATACCCCTTCAGGATGGCCTGCTCCAGCAGGTCATACTCCAGCGGGTAGGGATTCGGGCTGTGCGGCTTTTGCGGTGGTGTGTCCGGCGAAAAAAAGCGCCGCACCACCACATCCACATCAAATTTCAACTCCTTGCCCGGCTCACGAAACTGCGCCTTGGCGATTGAGTTCCCGAAAAT
>JAPLUN010000329.1 GCA_026397715.1 Verrucomicrobiota bacterium | reverse complement strand
GATCAGCGAGAAGACAGGCAAAGGCGTTCGTAGGATGGGTGTGGCGACAGCCCGCCCGTGCATCAGCATGCGGCAACGCGACATGGCGTACGAACGTCCTTGCAGTCGGGCGGTTTGGCGGAGAGCGCGGTGGAGCACGATAAGCACTCGACGCCAAACACACCCAACCTACGGTCCCTAGGCGCTGCGCTGTTCACCTGTTCGATGACAGCCTCTGCTACGACAGGAATACAGACCTGTTTTCAATGGCGTTTGGTATTAAAAGGCTCTGGGCGAACGTCTCAAGGCGAGGTGCGAGGAGGAAGCTATGGAGGCGGCGATGAAGCGGTGGCCAGCGTGACCGCTTCGGCCAGTTAAAAACTGGCGCTCCCAGCCATGAGGGCCATGGCCTTTGCGGCGTGGGCGGCGTAAGATCACTCATGTCTTTGGATTCGCTCCATGAAGAAGCTCCGCGCGGCGTGCCGAACGTGAAGGGCATTCGCGGGCGCGGGGCGGCGGGGAATCCGGACCAGCGGTTTGCGGAGCTGCATGTGGACTATGATCCCGGTGAAGCGCCGGAGAAAGTGGCCACGAAGTTTTTGCGTGATCATTCGTCCAGCATCATCTCGCGCAACAGCAGTCCGGATCTCCCTTTTGAGGCCAGCCTGAATCCCTACCGTGGCTGCGAGCATGGTTGTGCTTATTGCTACGCACGGCCCACGCATGAGTACCTGGGTTTCTCCGCCGGGGTGGACTTTGAGTCCCGCATCATGGTCAAGGAGAATGCCCCTGCCCTGCTGCGCGCCGAACTGCTGAAGCCGAGCTACAAGCCGGTGACGCTGTCGCTCAGCGGTGTCACGGACTGCTACCAGCCGATTGAGAAAAAGCTGCGCATCACGCGGGGCTGCCTGGAAGTGCTGGCCGAGTGCCGGCACCCGGTGGTGCTGATCACGAAGAACCACCTCATCACGCGGGATGTGGATTTGCTGGCGGAGCTGGCGCGGCATGCGGCGACAGCGGTGTATATTTCGATCACGACGCTCGATTCCGAACTGGCGCGCAAGCTGGAGCCGCGTGCGTCATCGCCCAAGATGCGGCTGGAGGCGATCCGCCTGCTGCATGAGGCGGGCATTCCTGTGGGCGTCTCCACCGCACCGATCATCCCCGGGCTGAACGATTCGGAAATCCCCGCGCTCATTGAAGCCGCGCGTGCTGCGGGGGCGCAGTTCGCAGGATACACGGTGGTGCGACTGCCCTTTGTGGTGAAGGATGTTTTTCGTGCGTGGCTGGACCAGCACTTTCCTGGCATGCGGGACAAGATTCTCAGCCGCATCGAGGAGACGCAGGGGAAGACGATGTCTCACGGTGAATTTGGCAAGCGGCTCAAGGGCATGGGTGTGTGGTCGGAGCAGATCGCGGCGATGTTTAAGGTGTCGATCAAACGTGCCGGCATGCTGTACCGGAGGCCGGAGGTGAGTGCGGAGGCGTTTCGGCGGCCACGGGATGCGGGTGGGCAGATGGAGTTGTTTTGAGGGGGGGGGGGGAGATGGGCAGCTACAAGTGCAAGGGACGTTCGTTTTTGCCGCAGAGGGGCGGAGGAGCAGAGGGGGCAGAGATTGATTCTGTGCGGACTCAAGTTTCAGCCAATGGGGCTCGTGAGTGGGATTTCCGGACGTCGGTCTCGAAGAGCGCGAATGATGCAGTTGGGACATGAGGTGCTTGGCTGTGCGGCGGAGCTTCCAGAGCCGGTTAAAAACCGGCGCTCCCAGTACGGAGTTGCTGCGCAGCGCTGGGGCGATCTTGGCCCTGCGGCAACGTTGAGCGGCTCATGGCGTTGAGTGATTGAGGCTTGTGATGCCCGCATGCCATCCTTGCCATTTTTGCCCGGGGCGCGTATTAAGTGGCGAATGCCTGACGTCGCCAAGCCAGCCCATGCACCGGCGGACAGAGCCACTCCGGCTTTCTGTGCGCCGAATTTATCGAGCATTGAGGAGCACTACAAGCTGCTCAGCTGCCTGCTGGATTACATTCCTGACCGCATTTATTTCAAGGACAAGCAGGGCGCGTTTGTGCTGGTGAGCCGGTCTGAGGCTGAGTATCTGGGGGCGTGTGATCCGGTGGAGGTGATCGGTAAAACGGATTTTGATTACTTCGAGCCTGCACTGGCGCAGGCGGCGCTGGAGGATGAGCAGGAGCTGATGCGGCTGGGCAAATCCATCACCGGCAAGGAGGAGAAAAAGCGGCTGCTGGACGGACGCACGGGCTGGGCGCTGGTGACGAAGATCCCGCTGCGCGATGCGGATGGCGGCATCATCGGCACTTGCGGAATTTCCAAGGACATCACGGCGCTCAAGGAGACTGAAGAGGCGCTGTACAAGGCCAATACGGCGCTGGCTTCACAGAAGGCGCTGCTGGAGCAGTCCATGGCGGAGCTGCAGCAGACGAAGCTGGAACTGGTGCAGCAACTGGCCCTGCGCGAGCGTGTGGAAGACGAACTCGTGCGCGCCAAACGTGAGGCGGAGGAGGCCAGCAGCGGGCTGGGCCCCTTCTTTCAGGTGGCGCTGGACATGCTGTGCATCGCGGGCATGGACGGCTACTTCAAGCGCATCAATCCGGCCTTTTGCACCACGCTGGGCTACACGGAGAAAGAGATGCTGGGCCGACCATTCCTCGAATTTGTGCATCCTGAGGATCGGCCAAAAACCGTGGCGGCGGTCGAGCGGCTGGAGGCGGGGCTGAACCTGGTCAATTTCATCAATCGCTACCAGCATAAGGACGGCGGCTACTTGTGGATCGAGTGGACTGCTGCGCCCAATGCCGGCCAGACGGCGATCTATGCGGCGGCGCGAAACATCACCCAGAGGATTCAGACGGAGGACGAGCTGCGCATGGCGCGTGCGGCGGCCGAGGCGGCGAACCAGGCGAAGAGCACCTTCCTCGCGAACATGAGCCACGAGATTCGCACGCCGATGAACGGCGTGCTGGGCATGACGGAGCTGCTGCTGAACACGCGCATGACCGGCGATCAGCGCGGCTATTTGAACCTGGTGCGGCAGTCGGCGGATTCGCTGATGACGGTGCTCAATGACATCCTGGATTTCTCCAAGATCGAGGCGGGCAAGATGGACCTGGACAGCCATGAGTTTGATCTGCGCGACTCCATTGGGGACACCCTGCAAACGCTGGCGGCACGCTCGGCGGAGAAGGACATTGAGCTGGCCTACCTGGTGAAGCCTGACGTGCCGGACTGCCTGATCGGCGACATCTGCCGCCTGAGGCAGATCATTTTGAATCTGGTAGGAAATGCCATCAAGTTCACGCCACGTGGTGAGATCGTGGTGGAACTGCGCGTGGAGAGCCGGACCGAGGACCGGGTGACCCTGCATGTGCAGGTGTCTGACACGGGCATCGGCATCGCCAAGGACAAGCAGGCGAATGTGTTTGAATCCTTCACGCAGGCGGAGAGCTCCACGACGCGGCGCTTCGGCGGCACCGGGCTGGGCCTGACCATTTCCAGGCAGCTGGTGGAGCTGATGCAGGGGCGCATGTGGCTGGAGAGCGAGCCGGGCAAGGGCAGCATCTTCCACTTCACCGCGCAGTTTGAACTGGGCACCCAGAAGCCGAATGCCGCGCGCATGCTGCCCGACAAACTGCGCGACTTCCAGGTGCTGGTGGTGGATGACAATGCGACGAACCGCACGATCCTCGAAGAGATGCTCAAGACCTGGGAGCTGCGACCAGTTCTTGCCGCCAGCGGTGCCGAGGCTTTGGATATTTTGGAGCAGGCACATGCGGAAGACGCGCCCATCCCGCTAGTGCTGCTGGACTACATGATGCCTGAGATGGATGGCGCGGAAGTTTGCCGCCAGATCCGGGAACGTTTCGGCGACAGCGCTCCGAAAATTTTGATCCTTTCTTCCGGTGGCAATCTGACTGCCGAAATCGGGGATGAAGATCTGGGCTATGAGCGCTGTCTGACCAAGCCGGTGAAGCACTCGGATCTTTTCGACACGATCAGCCGAGTGATGGGCGGGCTGATGGCCGATGACAAAACGGGTGGTGCCTATGACATGCCGGGGCTGCAGAGCATGGCGCCGATGAAGCTGCTGCTGGCGGAAGATGGCCGGGTGAATCAGCTCGTGGCCATCAAGATGCTGGAGGATCGGGGGCATCAGGTAACGCTGGCCAACAATGGGCGCGAGGCTTTGGAGCTGCTCGCCAGCCAGACTTTCGACGCGATCCTCATGGACATCCAGATGCCGGAGATGAACGGATTTGAGGCAACGCTGGCCATCCGCCAAGGCGAGGCCGGCACTGACAGGCATGTGCCCATCATCGCCATGACGGCGAATGCGATGAAGGGTGATCGCGAGCAGTGCCTGGCTGCGGGGATGGATGACTACATCGCCAAGCCCATTCACTCGACGGAGCTTTATCCGCTGCTGGAAAAGTTTGCCAGCCTCAGCGAGAACCCCCAGGCGGATCCCCTGCCCTTTGGTGCTGCATGCAACGAACCGGTGTTCGACGCGGACACTTTCTGCGACAACATTGGCGATGGTCCGCTGATGCTGGAGCTGATCCGGCTGTTCTTTGAGGAGTCGCAGCCCATGCTCGGCCATGCGTGTCTGGCGCTCCATGAACTGGATGCTGAAGCGCTGCATCAAGCCGCCCATTCTTTGCAGGGACTGGTGGGGAATTATGCCGCCGCACCGGCCTTCAATGCGGTGTCCGCGCTAACGCAGTGCACGCGGAATGGGAATCTGCTGCAGGCGGGCAAGCTGCTCGCGGAGGTGACGGATGAAATCGCGCGGCTGAGGGAAGCGCTGGCGGAGTTTGCAAAGGAGATTGAGTGAGGGGATGGTGAAATCCTCCGTGCCGTGGGTGATGGGCTGGAGGACTTAAGCGTGGGTTCGGGGTGAGCGAGCTCTCGTCAGCTCAGTGGCCGCGTCCGTAGCTGCCGCAACGTGTAGAAGGGTTCGTCTGACTCCGCCATGCGACGGCTGCCACGTTTTCGCTTGGGCCCGAAGTGCTCCCGCTGTTCCATGAAGAGGCCCTCGACAAACTCCTTGCTTCCGAGCGCGATGCCATCGCTGAAATAGCGCACACGCAGGTGCACGAGTTCCGCAGGGCTGAGCTTTCCGCCCTTGGCCAGAACTGCACGTGCGGACTCCGCGCTCACGCCGCACCGCACCACGTTTTGGTTTTGCGCATCCTTCACTTCGCGACCCTCCGCATGCAAAAGACAGCGATACGCCTCCGCTGCAGCCGCACTTTTCCAACCATCCACCGGTTTGCTCAGGGCTTTGCACAAGCCACGCTGCGCTCTGCGGCTGCCGCCCAGCGCCTCCGCGTAGCCGCACCAGCGGTAGTCTTTCGGGTCCTTCACGAGCCCTGCGCGCACGGGGTTGAGATCAATGTAGGCTGCCATCGTGCGCAGCGCTTCGCCTTTGCCCTCCACGATGACACTTTTAAAGCGATCCATCCACAGAGTCCCACGGCGACCGCGCCGCTTGTTGAACCAGCGGCTGAAGCGTTCTTTCACCTCTTTGACGAAGAGGGACAGATCGCAGAAGCGTTTCTTCAATGCGTCCAATCGCTGCTCCGCCAGCACGGCCATGCCTCTCTCGCGCAGATCCTTCAACTCATCGCGCAGCAAGCCCAGGTAGGCACGGCTGTAGAGCGTGCGCAGGTGATCAAACAGCCGCGCCTCTCCATCGGGTCCCTCAAACCGCTTCAGCCACGTCTGCCGGTGCGGCACCTCGGCCAGCAGGTGGAAATGATTCCCCATGATGCAGTAGGTTGCCACCTTGATCACGGAGAATTCCGACATCCGCCAGATCACACGGCGCAGCGCCTCCTTCTCCACTTCATCAAAGACCACCTCCCCACCGCAAGTCCGCGACATGACGTGATAGCAATACGACCCCAGCGGCCCCTTCCCCAGAATGCGGAACCGCCCGCCCGACCAAGAACGCGCGCCAGGATAGAGGCCCGTTTTCGCATTCACGCCAACGAGTTGCTCTTCGAGCGGGAGCGCCTGGGGATCAGCAGACTGAGTCGATTTCATGCGGCAGAAATTGGATCATTTTTCGCAGGAATCAATTACTAAATGCCTGGCATTATTTTATAGACGCTTCGCGCTCGTATGCGGTTTGCGATCGCCGGGCATGGGCCTGCGACAGGTGCCGCAGTGGCGCTCTGCGTAGAACCTATCTCTGCGTATCCAAGGAACTACTTCCCGATCTGTGCCACGGCTTCGGCGACCCAGGCGGAGTCTGGGAGGGCGAAGGGGCGGAAGGTTTCGAGGCGGGATTCGTGTTCGCTGTAGAAGAGGGCGCGGTGGAGGCCGAGCATGCTGGCTTTGGGGGAGTCGATGAGGCTGGCGGAGTCGTTGGCGCTCATCTGGAAGAGGACGCGCATGCCGAGTTCGCTGACGGACTTGCGGCTGAGGGAGCGGTTGACGTTGTTGAGGGTGTCGAGGCTGGTGATGAGATGGATGCCAACGGGCGGGCCTTCGGAGATGATCTCGTTGAGCTGGTTGCCGGGCTTGGGGGCATCGTCGCCGCCGAAGGAGAAGTCTTCTTCGTAGCGCAACTTGCGGAACTTTTGCAGGCCGTGGATGAAGAGGTAGATGGGGGGATCTCCGGCGCTGCCTTCATCGCTGCGGCGCTTCATTTCGGCGTGGATTTCGGCGATGAATTCGGGGGCTTCGTGACCCTGCGAAATCTTGGCGTGGCCCTGGGCGATGCTTTCGAGGAATACGCAGTCGGGTGAATCCGCGAGTGCGCCGTGAATGAGGTAGAACTTGGGCGGAGTGGCGCGTGGGTGCTGCGCGGCGAGGGCGAGCATGCCGAGGCCGATGATGGCGGCGACGGCTTCGTCGTTCTGACCGACGAGGAGCAGATGGCGGCCGCTCTGGCGTGGGAACATGGCCTCCGTTGGGCCTTTGATGGCGTTGGGCATGCCGAGCCAGCATTTGGGATCGGCTGGGGCTTTGACGGGCGGATGTTCCAGGGCGGTGGTGAGCAGGGCGTTGTCGCGCACGTCGGCGGGCATGTTGCCTTCGAAGACGATGGGGCGCTTGCTGCTGAAGCCGCGTTCCTTGGAAATCTGGGTGACTTTGACGAGGTTGGCATCCCGTTCTTCATCGGTGAGCCAGACGACCTGGAAGGGGCTGTTTCCTTCCACGGCACCGGCGGCGTCATTGTAGATGCCTTCGCCGGGACGTGAGAGGAGGCGCGGCGCGGTGTTGGTGTCGTCCATGATGAGGGCGGCGTCGGCCTCGTTGCACTGGAGGGCGATGCGGATGACCATCTGGCCGAGGGTGGTGCGGGCGAGGGTGTAGGCACCGCCGAGGGTCTGAGAGCCGAGGAAGACATGAATGCCGAAGGCACGGCCCTGACGCACGATGCGGTCGAGCAGCAGCGCGGCGCCCTGGGCGACGGAATCGTCTTCGGTGAAGTATTCCTGGAACTCATCGATGATGAGCATGGCGCGCGGCATGGGCTCGGTGCCGCCGACGCGCTTGTATCCGGCGAGATCCTGCGCGCCGGCTTTGCGGAAGAGTTCACCGCGCCTGCGGAGTTCTTCGTCGATGCGCTGGAGAACGCTCAGGGCGAATTCGCGATCACTCTCAATGGCAATGACTTTGGCGTGCGGCAATTTGTTGTCCGCGTAGCACTTGAACTCGACGCCTTTCTTGAAGTCGATGAGGTAGAATTCGACCTCATCCGGGCTGCAGGAGAGGGCGAGATTGGTGATGATGATGTGCAGCAGGGTCGATTTACCGGAACCGGTTTTACCTGCGAGGAGGGCGTGCTGCTTGGTGCCTTTGCCGATGGCGAGGTATTGGAGCTTGGTGGCGCCGGTGCGGCCGATGGCGATGCGGAGTTCGTTCGTGGTGCTTTCCGACCACAGCTCCTTGGGAGTGACGACACTGAAGGGCACCTGCACGCGATTGGAGTCGATGCTGGCCTGGCCGATCTGATGGGCGAGATCCGCTGCGATGACATCCGGCGGTGGTGCATCGAGTTCCAGGGTGCGAATGCCATTGAAGCTGACGACGCCTTTTTCGCGCACGATGCGCAGGCAGTTTTTGCGCAGATCTTCGGCGCTGAGTCCTTCAGGAAGCGGCTGGCGTTTGTCCCAATGAATGAGCACAAAGACACCGCAGCGCGCGCCGCTCATGACGATGCTCTTCAGACGCGCCATGGACGACTCATTGAAGCCCGAAGGAAGTCCGGCGATGACGAGGAAGTGGTATTTCTCCGCCACGCTGCCGGCCTGCTCGTTGTATTCGGTGATGGTCGCGTACTCGTTGCGCAGGTACATCTGGATGACCTTTTCCACGTGCTCGTTGAGCTCGATGAGGCGCTCCTCAATCTGCTCACGCTGCGTCCAGATGCGGCGGTTGATGAGGGCGGGTTCGTAGTCGGCCAGGTGCATGAGGCCGGCGAAGTTCTGCCCGAGACCGACGGCGTCGATGATGGTGAAGTGGACCTTTCCGGGAGGCGCCTGGGTGAAGAGACGGAAGATGACGTCGTTCATCACATCGGCCACCCACTTGCCGCCGTCGTCGTCGGTTTCGATGAGCAATGAGCCCTCCTGCGGGAAGGCGAGAGCGAGAGGCAGGGTGATGCGCTCATGCCCGCTCAGATCGAAGGGCGTCTCTTTGGCAAACAACGCGGCCTGGGTGCTGAGGTCCAGCTTCAGGGTGCCAAAACGCACAGCGTTTGGAAATTGATCATGCGGCTGGTAGGTGGTGGTCCAGGCTTCCAACTGCGCGGTGGGATCCTGCTCGATCTCTTCCACTGAGGTGAGCAGCTGCGGGATTTTTTGATTCCACTCGGCCTGCAGTTTGAACCAGCGCTGCTGGGCGGCTGCCTGCATGGCATGCATGGCGGCCTCGTGCTGCTCAATGAGCTGCTGGCGCTCCTGCATAAGGGGACCGCTGACCTGTGCGATGGCGGCGGCTTTTTCCACCTCAAAACGCTGCAAATTGCGGGCAAGGAGGCGCTCGTTGCGGGCGAGGCAGGCGGGGATCTGCGTGGCAAGCCGGCGCAGCATGGCCAGTCGGTATTTCTCGGCCACTTCTTCCGTGCGGTTCCAGTCGGCGGTGACAAGTCCATCGGTGTGGTCAAAGTCTCCCTGAATCTGCGCAGCAGCGGCATCTTTGGCGGCATCCAGTTCCTGCAGGCAGGTCTCGTAATCCAGCACTGCGGCGCTGAGCTCCTGCAGATCCACACGCGGCTTGGAGAACATCTTGAACATGCCGGAGCTTTTGCCGGCGGCGAGCTGCTCTTCGAGACTCTGCGCATGCCCTTCGATGTCTGCGATGCGGGCGGGGATGTCTGCCAGCGTGAGACTGGTGTTCGGTGCGGGGGCGGTCTTGCGGCCGAGGCGTTCGCCGGTGGCCTTCAGCACCGCGAGAAGACGTTCTTTGGCGGCGGTGAGGCGCTCCAGCAGGGCGTCGGTGTTGTGCTCCAGCTGCTGCAGGCCGCGTTTGCGAATGGCGTCTGCATGCACACGGCGCATCTGCTGGCGTCCGAGCCAGCGCTCGCGCTCCTTCTGCACCATGGCCTTGAGGTCGCGCTTGATGCGGTCCTCGTAGCGTTTGAAGGAGGTGGTGCGCAGTGCGTGGCGTTCGTGGATGGTCTTGACGTACTCATCCCACTGAGCCGCCACTTCGCTGACGGTGGAGCCGTGCTGCGCATCAAAATTCTCCAGCTGCTGGAGGTGGTTTTGTTCGGCAGTGTAACGCTTGGAGCGGATTTCGCGGGCGATCTGCTCGCTGCGCGTGGCAAAGTCGCTGATGGTGTCACGCAGCGAGATGTGCAGGGAGGCAATGCGCGAGGAGCGGAGATCAAGGGAGCTGTTCACAGTCTTTGCGGATCTTTCGGAGCAGGTTTTCGAGTTCGTTGATCATGGCGCCGGTCTTGGTCATGAGACCGGGCAGCTGCTCAAGGTAGGTTATTTCAAATTCCAGCGCCTTGGCGTCACGCCAGTGCACCTTGGTGGCATGCCAGTGCTCCGAGAGTTCGCGGGCGTTTTGGATGAGATTCATGGGCCGGTAAGCAGTCGAGGATAAGCAGCAGGTGCTAAAACGTTAGGCTGGAAGTGGTGAACGGTAACGAGCGGGCGGTGGACGGTCAGAAGCAGGTGGCGGACGGCAGGCGGCGGACCAACGGGGAGGCAGTCAGAGGATCAGGAGTCCGAACTCGCGGGAGGGGCCGGAGTTTCGTTGTAGGCCTGAAGTATTTTCTGAATTTCGACAAGGTAGGCCACGGCCTTGGCGAGATCGCTGTCGAGGTAGTCGCGCAGGGAGTCCGTTTTACGGGCGAGCGGATCAATGGTGCGGTCGAAATCACGCCCCCATGCCTTGGTGCGGTCGAACTTGGCCTGGGCCTCCTCGAGCGCGGCGCGGGCTTTCCGCACGGCCATCTGCTGGACGGTGGGATTGTCAATGAACTCAGACATGCGTGCGCTCATGAGCTCCTGCTGCGCCTGATCGAGCTTCTTCTGCCGCATGCGGATCTGCTGCTGCCAGTAGTTTGGCTGCTCGGTCTGCACCCAGCCGCGCGTCTTTTTTACCGCGTCCTGAACGGAGTCGAGCGTCTGGCGGGTCTTGTTGATGAAGACGATGAGCGCAACGCGAAAGGACTCGATGGAATCGAGATTCGAGATGCGTGCCTGATCAGCCATGTTTCAGCAGTGCGTGGTTGGTGTGTTCCCTGCTTCAGCGCTGGCTGAGGTATTCCTCAATGCGCTGGGCCTTGCGGAGCAGGAAGGGCGTGTGCTGCTCTGACATCTCCATGAAGCGCTTGATGGCTTTCATGGTGGTGGTGAATTCGGCGGCGAACTTCTCATGCTCGGCGTCCTGCCAGGTCTCGCCGAGGGCGGTGAAGCGGCTCTGCAGGGAGGCGGAGCGCTGCTGCATTTCCGTGTTGAAGCGTTTCAACTCCTGCGCGAAGCGCCGGACTTCTTCGGGATTCATGATTGCCTGAGCCATGCTGCAATGATGAAGTGAGAATGAAGATTGACGAATGGTTTTGCGACGAATTTGGCCGCCCTGTGCTGTGACCGCCCGCGCTTACAGCAACTTTTATCCTGCTGCGGAATAATCTCGACACCGCCAGAGGTGAAATGATAAAACGCTGCCATTCAACCAGAAGCGGCGCGGATGCAGCACGCCGTGCTTCCAATCCGGCACACAAGGCGATGAAGATCTTCAACTACAACACGGCCCAGGCGTTTGCGCGGCCGTCCATGCAGGGGTGGCTGGTGGTCTTTGTGTGCGGCTTCCTCACCGTGTGCATCATCTTGCCGGCGCTTTGCATCGGCGTGTGGCTGGTTTTCAAAGTCTTGAGACGGCTGCCTGCGGTCCCACTCCCTGACTGGAATGTGACGGTGCTGTCCACCGCCGGCGTCATCCTTCAAATCGCGGCGGTCTTCGGAGCTTTGCTGGCGACGGTGATGGTGCTGGATCTGGCGCGGCGCAGACGGCAGGAGGCCCGCGTCCCGGGGCATCATCCCATCATCGGCGACTATGAGCACTCAGCCTTTTACAAGACCTGGCATGCGCAGCCGGTGCTGCCGACGGGAAAGACGGTGCGATTGAGCGCCTATGGCAGCGGCCCTTCGGCGGCGCAGGCAGAGCTGTGGCAGCAGTTTATCGGGAGGTATGATGAACTGATCGCCGCCGCCACGCGCTCGTTGCTGGCGGAGGGTCATCCTTTGGAAAGATGTGAATCGGTCACGTTTGTTCCGAGCGGCATCACGCTGACGCGGGATGGGCAGATGCATCTGGGGTTTGAGTTTGAATCGGCGCCGGAGAACTTTTGGAAATCGGAGGCGGATCAACCTTACCCGACGGCCA
>JAPLUN010000519.1 GCA_026397715.1 Verrucomicrobiota bacterium | reverse complement strand
CGCACATCGAGGCGGCTTCCAAGAACGAGAAGGAGATCACTTTCAGCGAGTGCGATGTTCGCCCAGCGGTTGCCGTAGCTACCGATCAGTCCAACTCGAAGCGGATCATCCGAGGGGAGCACATCCACCGCCATCAATGAGTAGGCCACGGGAATCCCCAAGCCGCGGGTTAACGTGCGAAAAGATCCAGCAGCGAGCGCGGAACGAATTCCTCCGCCAGCCAGTATCAGCGGCCGCTTTGCGGCAGCGAGATCCTTTTTGAACGCATCCCAAAACTCCACTACCTTTGGATTCGCAGGCACCTCCACAGCCTTTTGCAGTCTGGGGTTGTCCAAGCGACTGATATCGGTGATCTCTGCGCGCTGCACATCCATCGGCACATCAATGAGCACGGGACCAGGCCGGCCGGAAGAGGCCAGATCGAACGCCTCCTCCAACAAGCGCGGGAGATCGTCGGGATTATTGACCAACCATGCGGCCTTGGTTACTGGCCTGGCCATCGCCACGATGTCCGTCTCCTGAAAGCCGAGCTGGCGAATGGCGCGATCTCCCTTTTGTTCATGGCGGTTCACCTGGCCGGTGATGAAAACCGCAGGTGTTGAGTCGAAATAGCAGCTTCCAATGGCGGTCAGGAGATTCGTAGCGCCGGGACCGCTGGTAGCCATCGCCACCCCAGGCACTCCAGTGATGCGGCCGTAACCTTCTGCAGCAAAGCCGGCGGCCTGCTCATGATGCATGCTAACAATCTCAATTTTTGTCTGCTGGTGCAACGAATCGAGCAGGAAAGTTATCATTCCGCCGACAAGTTCGAAGACATGACCAACTCCGCGATGTTCGATATACTTGGAAATGTAGTCAGAAGCTTTCATTTGGAAAATGCCTCGCAGGTAACTTCTCCTGTTCCAAGAACGGAGGGAGAGATGCACTCGGTGAAGTAGCGAACTGATCTAGCAAAACCTTCCTTTACGGAACGCCGCAGGGTTGCCAGCATTATAAGCTTCGCCTGGCCGGCCATTGAGCAAGATGGTAAAGAACGCTTTCACGCCATCACTCAGATAACAAAACGCACGCACTGCCCTACCATCACTACGCATGACGATGTTGCGCCTATTAACAATGTCGTTCACGAAATCGGCGTAAACACGGCCATCATCCAACGCCATGCCAGGACCATACGTGTGAAATGGGCGGACGATGACACAGGGAATCTGGAACTGTTGTGCGTAGCAGACAGCCAAGGTCTCGGCCGCTCTCTTGGCTTCCGCGTAACAGGACCTAGGGTTCAAAATGTCAATATATCCGTAGTCCGATTCGCAGGTGGGCGTCTTGTCCGGCTGCACCTGACCATAAACTTCACCGCTGCTGAAAAAAAGAAAACCTTCGCAGCCCCAAACCCGGGCGAGTTCGAGAAGATGGCGTATTCCCATCAGATTTGCAGTCATTGTGCCGACTGGATCGGGGCCGTAGTACTTCGGGCTGGCCTGACTTGCTGCGTGAATGATGAAATCGCAGCGTTGCTTGACGGGAATGCCCTCGGAAACATTGCCAACTACGAAAGACAAATCGGATCTTCCTTCGTATGCAGCAAAGCGAGCTTTGGCTTTGGCCAGATTCCGCACGAGGCAGATGACTCGACAGTCCATACCAGCCTGCGAGTTTAGCAGGAGAAGTGTTTCGACCATGTACGAGGGAAGACACCCATTCCCCCCTGTGACCAGCACGGTCTTGCGGCGGAAACGCTGCCAATCAAGCGGGCAGGCCAGGATGTCTCCGAGATCCTCAGTAATGACGGGATGCATGCGATGGGAAAAGACGTTAATCAACCCAGTCGGCAAGAAGCTCAGCGTGTTTCTCGAGATGGAGGAAGATGAAATTCGTGTCCTTCGTCTGTTCAGTTACAACAGGGCAAGCATGCAAGCGGCTGCCGTCGATAACGAAACATCCATATCCAAGCTGCTGAAAAAAGTGGATGAGATCGTTCGGGTGATAATCATACTTCGCACTCCACTTGCGCAGCATCTCGGCGAAGACCGCCGGGCGGTCGCGCGCGAGAAGTTTTTCCGCGCCTCGAAACACGAGCAACTCAGCACCTTCCACATCACATTTGATGAAGTCTGCCTTCACATCATTGGCCTGGGAATAATCGTCCAGACGGACAACCTCACAGCGTACTTCCTTGACATCAGGTCCGTCGAGGATGCGCGTCATGCCAGCTGCTGCAGACAGGCTTGGATAGCTGTAGAAAATGATCTCTCCACTCTTGTCGGAGAGTCCCAAGTCAAGCGGACGCACGCTCGTTAAACCATTCAATTCGAAATTCCGCTTCAGCGTCACGTAGGTGTCTGGAATCGGTTCAAATGCAATTCCGCTGATGCCTGGAAAATAATGCGCTAGAGCCAAGCTATAAAATCCCACATTCGCCCCGATATCGATGAAGCGTGCCGCAGAACCGCCTAATTGAAAAATGATGCGCCGAACCGCCTGAATTTCTTGGTGCTCGTAATCATTAAAATTTAATGCTTCGAAAGGTGCACTTCGCATGTCACCCGGAGGACAGAACATTGAAATACGAGGGTCGTTGAATTCTGCCACGATTCCATCATGCCTTATTCTTATTTCCGCGATGTTTACATCCTTTAAAAATTCCGGATAAGAAAAAAGATAAGAATATTCTGCGCTCATCGCCTCGATAAAGCGCGCCTTGTCTATCCGACCCGTTTGAAAGTCCTTCTTTAATTGGAGCAATTTGTTCATTGAATCTCGGTAGAATGAGGCCTGACTTTGGCGACGACAAAGTCGTGGATCACCGCAAGTTCATAGTCAAGCATTGATCTAGAAAGTCCAGGGTAGGTGCCCAGAAAGATGGCCGTGTTCATGATCTCGTCTGCCCCGCTCAGTGGTGTGGCTACGCGAAGGGCTTC
>JAPLUN010000121.1 GCA_026397715.1 Verrucomicrobiota bacterium | reverse complement strand
CGCCTTCAGCGAACCCAAAGAACTCGCTCAATGGTGGGGCCCCAAGGGCTTCACCAACACCTTCGATGAATTCGACTTCCGCCCCGGTGGTGACTGGAAATTCACCATGCACGGCCCTGATGGCAAGGACTACGCCAATCACACCCGCTTCATCGAGATCGTGCCTGCAGAGCGCATCGTCTATGAACACATCGCCCCCCACTTCCGCATGACCATCACACTCGCCGATGCCGGAGCTGGCACGCACATGATCTGGTGCATGCAGTTTCCCAGCGCCGAAATCTGCGAACGCTTCAAACCGATCTGCGTCCCGGCCAACGAAGAAAACTTCGACCGCCTAGCTGCCTTCCTCGGCTAATTCAGCCTCATTTTGCCATTCCTCATTCACCCCCGCTAACCGATGAAATACGCACCACTCGTCGCCTCCATCCTGCTCGGACTTCTGTTCGTGACGTTCGCCATTTTGGTTCTGTTTAATCTCATCCCTGCACAGGAATTCCCCAAGGACACCCCCATCTTCCACTTTATGGCTGCCTTTGGACCCACGGGTCACATGAAATTTGTAAAGGTGTTTGAGTTGCTCGGCGGCATCCTGCTCTTGGTTCCCCAGACAAGAAACCTCGGCCTGCTCTGCCTCGGCCCCATCATCCTGAACATCCTCGCCTTCCATCATTTCGTGGCAGGTGATGGCATCTTTAATCCCATACTCATCGTCATTTCTCTTCTCGCCCTCTATCTGCTCTGGTCCGAACGCACGGCCTGGGCTGGACTGCTGCGCTGAGCGGACCCGCAGGCGTTCAAAGTGATGCGGGAATTCCTGCCTGCAAGTCGAGCGTCCCATGACCTTCGTTACGTGCAATCATCTCACATCACTTCTCCAATCAAGAACAGCCATAAATGGAAGGTTGTGTGGATGACAACGGTTCACAAAGCCGTCCACCATCCACCATGACCACCCGCCGAATTCGGCTGCGGCGGTCGCGGCACCGGAGTCTGCAAACAGGCGCTCTCCACTGACTCCAGCACTCGCTAATGGTGGCAAGCTCCTCATAAAACATCCGCACCGCCAAGGTCCGCAACAATGCTGGCTACGCCGCGCATTCAACACTGATAGGCGTGATGGGTCGCATGGCTACCTGTACTGGACAAGTCATCACCTGGGACACCATATCGCCCGTAAAGCCAGATGTAGACGGCTGGCACATCGTGGCAGTTCCGGGGACGACAATGCCCAAGTGAGTTCACGCTTCATTCCAGCGCCCCCATCCCATGCGCAGCCCGGGCCTGCAGACACTTCTCATCACCAATCTCCACACTCCGGCACGGAGTCGTGCGTTGTTCATAGATGCGGCATGAAACACCCGAACCCACTTCACCGTCAAGGTTCACACAACGCACCGGGTTCGCTTCCGTCCCCCGAAAACAAACCTGCCACGGACTCACCTGCACCAGCATGCCTTCATCCAGACCACGCTGCACCGCCTCCTGCCAGTAGAAGGAGACGCGGTAATGCGCACAGCACGCCCCACAGCTCTGACAGGGTGATGGGTCAAGGTTCATGGCAGGAGTCCCTCCCATAACACTTTTCCTCATTTCAGCTTCGACATTTCTTCAGCCTTCAGATTGACTCATTCCCTCAATCATGTCTTCCGTGTCCCCCAAATGGTATTCCACCGTCACCCGCTACCAGTGGCTGGTGTTGCTAGTCGCTTCACTCGGCTGGGTCTTTGATGCCTTTGAAGGACAGATTTTTAACATCACGCGCAAGTCGATGTTGGCGGAGATATTGATGCAATCGCCCGACTCTGCGGATGTGAAGGCATGGGGAGACATCGTTCTCGGCTTCTTTCTGGTTGGTGGCACACTCGGTGGCTGGTTGTTTGGCATGCTTGCGGATCGCTGGGGCCGAAATCCGACAATGATCGTCACAATCCTGTTCTACTCGATCTTTTCGGGCCTGACTTACTTCGCCGCCGATCTCTGGCATGTCTGCGCGCTGCGTTTTCTGGTGGCTATGGGCGTAGGCGGTGAATGGGCGGTGGCGGCAGCGATGGTGGCGGAAGTTTTCCCCAAAGAGGCCCGTGCGCGCGCTTCCGGCATCTTCCATTCCACGAGTGTGCTGGCAACATGGCTCGCGGGCATCACGGGCATGTGGGTCGGTGCGAACTGGCGCTATGGCTATCTCATAGGTGTCGTTCCCGCGTTGCTCACCTTGTGGGTGCGTGCCTCAATCCAAGAACCGGAGCGTCTGCAATCTGCCCAGAAGTCGATGGGAGATCGCGTGGGGAGTTTTCGCGAGTTGTTCAGTCATCCGGTATGGCGGGTCCGTGCGCTGTGCGGCATGACGCTCGCCGCTGTGGGTCTGGGCACGTTCTGGGGCGTCACCGTCGCGGGGCAGGATTTGATGAGTCATCTCCTCACCAAACTTGGCTGGGCGAAGGATGTGATTGAATCAGAATCCAAATTTGCCTACGGCATCGTTCAGGCCACTGGCGGCGGCTTGGGCATGCTGGCCTTTGGGCCGATATGCGAGCGCATTGGACGCAAGCGCACGTTTTTCATGATGCAACTGCTCGCACTCATTGTGATTCCAATCGTCTGCTTTCTCCCTCAAACCCACTGGCAGATGCTCATTGCGCTGCCGGTAATGGGATTTGTCACATTAAGCATTCATGCTGGTTTCGCAGTGTATTTCCCCGAACTTTTCCCCGATCACCTTCGTGCCACTGGAGCGAGTTTTTGCTTCAACACCGGGCGCTTGCTCGCCGCGCCAATTCTTTTCACATCGGGAAAAATCAAGGCCGCCTTTGATCTTCCAGTCGCCATCACGTTGCTCTCAGGGTTGTTTGTGATCGGCCTTATAGTGCTAAAGTTCCTTCCAGAAACCAAGGGAGAAGACCTGCCCGAGTAAATTGGCCGAATCTTTTGTTCATGGCTACAGCCAGCCTGCCTGTGATGGCCGAAGATTTGGCATGATGAGACATCTCGGGCTTCTGGCACTGCTCTCCGCACTGCATATGGCCACCTCCTGCTCCCACCCCGCACGAGTCTCCGGCATTCGTGAATCCAAGATCTCCTATCTCAGCGGCGGAAAAAAGATCCAGATGGAGACCTTTCTGCCTGCCACTGATAAACAGCATCCCGCTGTAGTGGTGCTTTACGGTTCCGGCGGCTCACTTCACGGCAACAGACTCTGAAGCCTGGCAGGCCACCGTCAAAGACGGCATCGATTTCATCGTGCAGCAGCCGCAGGTTCGCCCCGGTCCCCTCGGCATGTTTGGTTATTCGCTGGGAGCATTTCTCACCGTCGGCTCGGCCACCACAGATCCGCGCATCGGAGCCGCCGCAGAATTGTCAGGCGGGTTGTTTGACCGCCTGAAAGAGCACACTCAGCGTTTCCCGCCTATGCTGATACTGCATGGCCGGAAGGACACCCGTGTGCCGCTCAAGTTCGCCGAAGAGCTCCAGCAGGAGGCGCGTCGCTTCCAGGCTCAGCCCGCAGTGCACCTCTACTCTGACGAAGGGCACGCTCTCTCCACAGCCGCAGCTGCAGATGCGGTTGTTCGCGCTCTGACTTTTCTTCAGCAGCATCTCCGTCCATGACCTCAGCTCTCAAAACTCTGCCCATCTTCGCCTTCGCACTCTGCCTGTTTGGCAGCCTTGCGTCATGCTCCGGTCCACGCGCACGCGATTTCAAGGGCAAAGGACCACCCTTGGATCCCAAAGCCTACTTCTCAGGTCACGTCCGCTCATGGGGCGTGGTAGAAGGCCGCAACGGCAAAGTGAGCGATCAGTTTTCCACCCAGATGCACGGCGTGCCGCGGTCAGACGGACTACTTCTCAGGCAGGACTTCACCTTTGCCAGCGGCAAAAAGGAGCACCGCGTCTGGGACATTCGCGTGGTGGATGCGCATCACTTCGAGGGGCGTGCCAATGACAGCGTCGGACTTGCGCATTGGGAGGCCTAGGGCAATGCCTTTGAGTGGAACTACACGCTCGCCGTTCCTGTGAAAGGCCACACGATCAATGTGAACTTCCGCCAGATCATGCTCCTGCAACCCGGCGGCGTGCTGCTCAACCGCGTGCAGTACAGTAAGTTCGGCCTGCGCCTGGGCAGCGTGTCCGAGTTTTTCCGCAAGTAATCGTGACTGGTTGATGTCTGCTTGCCGAAATGCAATCCTACGGCACGATTTCGTGCAGCCCTCGACAACGCGCCCATGCCTACGGTCCAATTCACCGCCAATCTCGCGAGCCAGACCGCAGCACCTGCATGCAAGGTGGTAGGAACCACGGTTCGCGAGGCATTGAACGCCGTGTTCACACGGCATCCCACGCTGCGCAGCTACGTGCTGGATGACCAAGGCGCCATCAGGCAGAATGTGGTCGTGTTTGTCGATGGCACCGCCATCACTGACCGGCAGAAGCAGGCGGATGCCGTGCGGCCGGACTCAGAAATCTTTGTGATGCAGGCACTCTCAGGAGGATAAAACCATGAGCACGAAACTCTACCTCGGCACCCGCAAAGGACTCATCGAAGCAGAACGCTGCGCCACCGGCTGGCGCATCACCCGCAATTCTTTTCTCGGCGTGCAGGTGCCCATGCTTCTGCCGGATGCATGCGATGGCACGCTCTACGCCGCCGTGGAGCACGGACATTTCGGCACCAAATTTCACGCCTCTCACGATGCGGGCGCGAGCTGGGAGGAGCGCGCCTGCCCAGCCTTCCCGCCCAAACCGGAGGACACGCCAGACGTGGTCAATTTCTTGAGCCAGCAGCCCATCCCATGGGACCTGAAAAAAGTCTGGGCGCTGGAAGCCGGAGCAGCGCCAGGTGAACTGTGGTGCGGCACTCTGCCCGGCGGCTTGTTTCATTCACTCGATTGCGGTGCATCATGGCATCTCGTCGAAAGCCTGTGGAACGATCCCGGACGTGCCAAATGGATGGGGGGCGGCGCGGATTGGCCCGGCATTCACACCATCCTCGTTGATCCACGCAATCGGCATCGCCTGCTCATTGCCGTCTCCTGCGGCGGTGTGTGGGAGTCCACCGACAACGGCTCAAGCTGGACCAACATCGGTTCTGGCATTCGTGCGGAATACGTGCCGCCAGAGCAGGTCTATGACCCCGGCATTCAAGATCCGCACCGCATCGCCTGGAGCGCGGCGGACCCGGACACGATCTGGATGCAGCATCACAACGGCATCTTCCACTCCACGGATGGCGGCAAAAACTGGCAGGAGAACCTGAATGCCAACATCAAATACGAATTACGCGTGGCCTGTGATGGTGCCCTCTGCGTGATGCGGACTCAAGATGGTGGCCAGACCTTCGAGCCGCTGCGCAATGGGTTGCCACAAGAGCATGCGTATCATCTGGTCTATCGCCACTGCCTCGATGTCACCGGCGACGGCCGCACCCTCGCCTTCGGCAGCACCACCGGCTCCGTTTGGATCAGCGAAAACGGCGGCGACTCATGGGAACGCCTCAGCGCCGATCTGCCGCCCATTTATTGCGTGCGGTTTGGGTGATGCTTGATCAAGCCATCACGAGTCTCTCAAACTTCAGCCGTCCTGCCCCAGAGCTCTCGATAAGCGTCGCATGCAGCTGCCCGTCCATGTTCTGACCGACGTTGATGATGTTCGTCACTCCGATTTGATCCTGCCACACACCCCGCTGCGTCGGCGTGGTATGATCATGTCCGCAGATCACGAGTTCTGGCTGATGCTCCTCAATGGCATCGCGCCACCACGCGTGACCTTCCACCACAGAACCTGCCATTGAAATTTGTGTTCCAGTCGGTGGCTCGTGCATGATCCAAAGCCGCTTCGCGTCATCGCCATGATCCGCAAGCAAGTGCTTGAACCAATATTGGTAGTGTTCACCGCCAAGCGGTTCACCTTCGCTTTACGCCGCCTCATACCCCATGGCACAAGGAAAGCCCACCACGCCAATGTCTCCGATCATGGCAAAGCTTCCATTCAAACGCACTGGCGCGAAAGTGCGCAGCGACTTCCAGGCATCGCGCAACTCGAACCAGTTCTCGTCCTCGTGATTACCGCGCACAAACAATAGCGGCGCTTCAATCGCGTGGAGTTCCACAGCACATAGAGTCGGAGTAAGCTGCGGCGTACGCCCATACGGCAGCAGACAGGTGCCATGCAGAAAATCCCCTCCGAGGATGATTGCGTCCGGTTTGACCTCAGCGGCCAGCTTCAAAACGCCGCATAGAGAAAAGCACGCTGATGCAGGTCGGTGGCAATGAGGATTCGGGTGGACATGGTGATGAATACTGGCCGGCCATTCCGCTGAAGCCATCAGGGAATGATTCAAGATCCCTCACTCCGCCTTTCCTGCCACCCACTCAATCGTTCCCAGCGACTGAATCGCCGCCAGAAAATCAGGGTCTTTCGCATCCTCGGCAACGATGCTGATCGTGACGAGAACATCCGGCACGGGGGCCACGAAGGCCGTTGAGACGGCTTTGGCTTTACCCTCTTCAGCGGGTTCGTCAGCGGGGGAAGTGTCCGTGTATTCAGCGTGGCACCCGACACCCTGCTTGAGCTTGATTTCCTGCATCTGCCCCTCTCCTTCCACCGAACCGGCTGCGACAAACCGCTGTGCCGTTTGCTGGATGTCGTTCAGGGTCTTGTAGCGCACCGAGCTGTTAAAAAAAGTCATCTGCCAGCTCTTATTGGGGTCAGTGATGGAAAAAAGCGACAGCGTATGCTGCTCCCCGGTTCCGATGCCTTGGGTCACACAGTGGTTCCCGGCACGCCATGTCGAAAGCACATCAATCTGCACCCGGCCCATGCTGCCCAAAATAAACTGCTGCCCCGGCCCCTTGAACCTGGAAAACGTGCAGTAAAAAAGAGACTCCCCCAGCTTCTTCAGCATCTGCCTGTCGTCGTTCGTCGGTGAGATGACCGACGCGTGCACATCCACCCATTTGCCCAACAGCTCGAAGTAGCAGTTGATGTGTGCCTGGGTCGATTCCTCCCCCTGACTCGCATCCTTGGTCACATACTCCACGCATTCGCACATGGGCGTGCTCCATTGCTTGACGCTGTCCTTCTGAATCATCGGGTTCTCGCTGGCCTGCCTCCAGAAGTGATCGCGGCAGGCCTTGCTTTCGCCACCCTTGCCGACCGGTGCCCCCACAAAAGCTGACACATTGAACCGCCCTGCATTGGCCCGGTAGGTCAGCCCATCGGCCTTGTATTCCTGGCTTTCCACGGCAAGCACCGGGCCTTCAAACTTGATCTGCCAGCCCTGACCCACCACGGGTATGGTCAGGATTTCGGCATGCAGGACTGTACAGCCAAACACACTGACCAGCAGCCCTGTGATGACATGCCTCATGCCTTCGAAAGTTGGGGATAGTCACACCATCGCAGGCGCAAAGCCATCCTTTTGCTTCTTCAGCTTGCCCATGCGGACGAGCTCCACATCCGCAGCCACGACCTTGTACTCAGGACAAAGGGTGTCGCCATCGCAGCCCTGGCCGGTGACGTTGTTCACCATGGCATCGGGAAAGTGGAAGGTGGTGTAAAGAATCCCGGGCTTAACCTCATCAGTGACGCGGGCTTCCAGCTCCACCTCACCACGCGCGCTGGACAGGCGCGTGATGTCCCCCGTGCGGATGCCTTTACGCTTCGCATCCTCGGGATTGATGGAGAGCAGGTCCTGCGTCACGATCTCACTGTTGCCCGTGCGGCGCGTCATGGTGCCGCAGTTGTAGTGCTCCAAGATGCGTCCGGTCGTGAGGATGAATGGGAATTCCTGGCCGTTCGTCTTCAACTCGGTGGACTCCACCCAGGGG
>JAPLUN010000150.1 GCA_026397715.1 Verrucomicrobiota bacterium | reverse complement strand
CCTCGGTGCGTTTCGGGAGTTCGGCAAGATTGCCTTCCTTCAACGACTCGGTGAAAGCGTTGAACAGGCTCCATACGTTCCGTCCTGCAAATGCATCATGGCGTGGTTCGCGCCATTCTGTCAGCACAGGAGGAATCAGCCGGTTGCTGCACACGCCGACATCCGTGGCCCGGATGACCAGATCGTGAGCATTGATGTCTGTGATCTCGGCCTCTTTGTAGGCAGCAATCCGCTTGTCCTGATGATGCCATTTGGCAACCAGCAGGCCGATGGATCGACTGACCAACTGCGGGAGGTCACGGACGATGAACCGTGTGTGCTTACGGGCGAATTTGACCTCGCCGGAGAACGAAAGGTTGTCGCAAATAAATACACTGGCACCAGCGACAATGCCAGCAGGGAAGGTTTTGTCATGGCTGTTTCTGAGGCCCAGCACCCAGCAGTAATCCACATTGGATTTCTGTGCGTGGACTTCCATGAGACCAAAGTAGCGCTGGCCTTCGTGGGAAAGCGAGTGTGCCTGCGTGCCAATGCGGAGATTGGTGGCAGCCAGCGTCTTTTGGACGGTGTTGATCAGCTGGTGGTGTGGGATGGGGCACCAGCTGTCGGTTGAACGTGGTGTATGGACAGAGCGCACGTCATTGAGGTCCACGGCTTGAGCGCCGCAATGAAGGATGAGATTGGGACTGCGACGTGGTGGAATGACGACGACGGGTGCGGGATCGAGATGGGCAATCATGATGGTTTCCTTGTTTGAATGTTTACCAAAACAAGGCGGGCCGGTGCATCGGAGAGATGCAACCGGCCCGTGCCTTGAGTTGGGGTATGTATGGTTGTGCTAGATGCGAACGCCTTGGAGAGAGCGCAGAGTCTGGCGCACGCCTTGGATTTCCTTTTCACTGGCTTTCTGCTCGCGCAGGGCCTGACGGATGCTGTCGCCCAATTTCGTGAGGCTGTTGATGCCTTCGCGGAACCCGGTCTTCATCGCCTCGATTTGAACGAGGGCGGCTTCGAGCGAAGGTTTGGCTTCCGGTTTGTCCGTATTGGCTGCTGCTGACGTGCTGGAGCCGTTGGCTGGTGTTGGGTGGTGACTGCCGCTGGTGGATGTTTGCATGGGTGTTGTGGTGGGTTGATCCGCTGGTGGCGGAGTTGTTGGTGGGGCTGTTTCTTTGGAGGCGGGTGGTGCTGATGGTGTCGTTGGCGACACCTCAAGGCGGACAGGCATGACAATGAGTTGCTTGCCGCCACTGGTGAACCGAAGTGGGGAACTGGGATCAATGAGGCTGAGGGTGTTGAGGCCGAAGCCGAGGGCTTTCTGCACGTAGTTGCGATCAACGAAGATTGTAATTTCCGGGCCTTTGCCATTAACGTCCGTCACTGGAACACGCAGCCATGGTTCTTCAGCCTTGTCCTTACCCATGAGCATGAGCTGTCCTTCCTGCCAGTCCAAGCCGAGTGTGTGGTAACGATCATCGTGGCAGGGCATCCGCTGGATGAGTTTGATGAGTGTCTCCAGTTTCGCCGGGTCAAGAGTGATGACTGTTTGCGTATTGGCAGGATCGGGAACCGGCGCTCGCCAGTCGGGATAGTTCCCTTCGATGGTCTTCGTGATGAAACGCCAGCGTCGGGTGCTGAGCTGAAGATGCTGTTCGCCGATACGCATCTGCCATTCGCCGTCGTTGTTGAATTCTTTCCACTCCAGGAATTTGTGCCCAGGAATGATGACGGATTCCTTGAGCGGCAGGGTGAACGAGTTGGCTGAATACAAATGCCTGCCATCTGTGGCGACAACGTAGTTGGCCTTCGGGTTCGTGGCGTCGATGAACGCACCATTGAGCACGTAACGGGTCTGGTCGGTGCTGGCGCAGCCCATCGCTTCCATGAGCGAGTCCCGCAGCCCAGAGGGCAGGGGAATGGCTTCGTTCTTCATCTTCGGAATGAGCGGGAACTCAGTGGGAGAGATGAACGGCACCTTGGATTCCCCCA
>JAPLUN010000626.1 GCA_026397715.1 Verrucomicrobiota bacterium | reverse complement strand
CTATATTAGACCGGTCGTCTTGTGTCAAATCTTTTTTGCCGTCCTCGCCACAACTGGACGCGCGATGTGTGACAGGCCTCCCATTTCGAGTTAACTCCCTACATGCCGCTGCCACGCCTCCAAGCCGACTTCTTTGCCCGGATCGCCGATCCACAGGGCGTGCGGGCGATTTTCGAGCACATGCCCGGCGTGTTCTTTTTCATGAAGGACGACCAGGGGCGGCACATCGCGGCGAACAGCGCCACCTTTGAGCGATTCGGCATCAAGAGCGAGCGCGAGCTCGTCGGCGCGATGGACGAGAAATTCTTTCCACCCGAGGTCGCCAAAGCCTACCGCGAGGATGACCAGAAAGTCATCCGCAGTGGCAAGCCGCTCATCAACCGCCTCGAAGTCTGGTATGACGAGCAGCACAACCTGAACTGGTTCCTCTGCACCAAACTTCCCGTGCTCGACAAACGCGGCAAGGTCATCGGCGTCATGGGCATCACCCGGCGGGATGAAGACCGCATGCGCCAGCACGATGTGCGCGAAGTGACCGCCGCCATCCAATACGCCCGCGCGCACTGCCATGAGGTCGTCACCGCAGCGGAACTCGCCCGTGCCGCCGGAGTTTCAGAGCGTCACCTCCACCGCAAGCTCCGCGCCGCCCTCGGCCTCAGCCCCTACGAGCTGCTGCTGCGCGCACGCGTTCAATCCGCCGCCGAAGCCCTGGCCAAAACCTCCACGCCCATCATCCAGATCGCCCTCGACCACGGCTTCTGCGATCAAAGCGCCTTCACCCAGCAGTTTCGCAAACGCACCGGCATGACGCCCAAAGAGTTTCGCACCCGGCACCACGGGTGATGCACGCAATCAGTCATCAGAGGACGCCGCGCGAAGAAAAGCCAGCCTTTGGCGCAAACTGTTGGCTGCAGACGTGTCCGGCAGCAGAGCCTCATCAAGCGTAAGGGTTAACTCCCATCCTCCATGCGGTTGTCTGACATGCGCCGCGCCAAGACTGCTCCACCACGTGAGCATCACATGGTTTTCATCCAGCACCTGCGCCACAAATTTTCGGATGCCAATCGAGTGCGCATGCTCCCAGATTGCAGCCAGCAGGATCGTTCCCGCACCTTGCCCCTGAAACTCATCCGCCACCGTGAAGGAGACTTCCGCCGTGTCTGAATGCTCGCCCATGCGCCAGAATGAGCCGCCTCCCACACCCGGAACATCATCGTTGTTTTCGATGACAATGATCCAGCTCGCATGCTGCCCTTGATCTTCTGCACACAGCCGGTCGATGAAGGTCGGATTGGCCCCGCGAAAGCTCGTCCAAAACCTGAAGTACGTCGATTCAGGCGAAAGCCTCCTGAAGGCCTCAATGATCCTCTCCCGATCATCCGGCAGCAGCGGACGCAGGATCACGGGAAGTTGGTCGCGAAGTTGCAGTCGATAGTGGTCCAGCAAAACAGAGAGGTTTGATTTGCACCCAAGTAGTGGCCAAATGAGCAACTGTTCAACCCTGACAAAGCGGACATCTGGCAATCGGATTTGTGAGAAGCCGCATCCTTGTTTAGCCTGCACCCATGCCAGCCCCGCGAAACGCCCCTAAATCCGAAGTCCTGCGCGGACTCGTGGACCGGGTCGTGTTTCACAATGAGGACAATGGCTACTGCATTCTCAAAATCGTCCCCGAAGGCCGGCGCGATGTCGTGAGCCTGATCGGCAAAGCACCGCGCGTAGTCGCCGGAGAGGAATTCGAAGCCCGCGGCGTGTGGGAGCCGAACCGCGACTTCGGCCCGCAGTTCAAAGCAGACGCGCTCAAGCTCCGACGCCCCGATTCACTCGCTGGCATCGAGCGCTACCTCGGCAGTGGCTGTGGGCAAGAAGCGTCGTGTGGAAATCCGCGAATCCTGGATCAAACAAAAATCGATCCACGGCATCATGCTCTTCCTTCATCAGCACGGCATCAGTTCATCCCGTGCCCTGCGCATCTATAAAACCTACGGCGAAGAATCGCAGGCGGTGCTGAAGGAGAACCCCTACCGTCTGGCGCAGGACATCCGCGGCATCGGCTTCAAAACGGCGGACGACATCGCCTATCAGCTCGGCGTCGCCGAAGATGCCCCGGAGCGGATCAAGGCAGGGATTCTGCATGTGCTCGAAACCGCCGCCGGAAGCGGCCACTGCTGTGCTCCTGAAACCGAAGTGATCAAAAAAGCCATCGACCTTCTCGGCGTGGAGGCCTTGATCGCACCGCAGATCGATGCGCTCATCGCGAGTGATCAAATCGAACGACACGAGACCTTTTTATACCTGCCCTACCTGCGCGCCGCAGAGCAAAGCATCGCAGCCAATGTGAAGTCACTCGCCGCCCTGCCCGCAGCCTATCCGAGCATCGACGAAGACGCCGCCCTGACCTGGGTGATGAAGAAGACCGGCAAGGAACTGGCCGACAGTCAGCAGCGCGCCGTGCGCGAAGCCCTGCGGCATCGCCTGCTCATCATCACCGGCGGTCCCGGCGTGGGAAAGACCACCATCCTGCGCAGCATCTTGCTCATTCTGCAAAGCAAGCAGATCAAACTCGTGCTCGCCGCACCCACCGGTCGTGCGGCCAAGCGCCTCACCGAAAGCACGGGCCTTGAGGCCAAGACACTCCACCGCCTGCTCGAATACCAGGGCGAAGGCCAGTGGGGTCGTCATCGCGGCAAGCCGCTCGCGGGCCATCTGTTCGTCGTCGATGAAGCCTCGATGATCGATGCACCGCTGATGGCGCAGTTCCTCTCCGCTCTGCCCGATGGCGCGCATCTGCTCATCGTGGGAGATGCCGATCAGCTCCCTTCCGTCGGTCCCGGCATGGTGCTGCATGACTTGATCGCCAGCGACAAAGTGCCCTGCGTGAAGCTCGCCGAAATTTTCCGTCAGGCCGCAAGCAGCCGCATCATCACCAGTGCGCACGCGATCAATCGCGGCCAGGTGCCCGATCTGAAACCCTCACGCAGCAGCGACTTCTTTTTCCTTCAGGAGTCTGAGCCGGAGGAGATCAAGCACACCCTCGTCGAACTCGCTCACACGCGCCTCGCCACCAAATACGGCCTCGATCCCATCCGCGACATCCAGGTGCTCACGCCGATGAATCGCAACCTCCTCGGCACCATCTCGCTCAATCAATCCCTGCAGCTCGCGCTCAATCCGCCCAACGAACTCAAGTTCGAAATCGAGCGCTTCGGCGTCACCTTCCGCGTCGGTGACAAAGTCATCCAAACCCACAACAACTACGACAAGGAAGTCTTCAACGGCGACATCGGCCACATCGTCACTATCGATGCCGATCCCGTCAAAGTTCACGTCCGCTACGATGCCGACCGTCTCGTCGAATACGAACCCGGAGAGCTTGATGAACTCCAGCTCGCTTACGCCCTCAGCATTCACAAAAGCCAGGGCAGCGAGTTCCCCTGCGTCATCATTCCCGTGAGCACCCAGCATTACGTCTTGCTGGAGCGCAGCCTGATCTACACCGCCATCACACGCGCCAAAAAACTCTGCGTACTCGTTGGCGATGAGCGCGCTCTATCACTCGCCGTGAGCAAGCAGGAAAGCCGCAAACGCTGGACGGGGCTGCGCCAATTATTGTGCTCGTCATCCGGCGGATGATCGGATATGAATCCCAGAATGACGGATCAAGCTCAGCTTTCCACAGCCTGGTTGAGACAGGCCTGCCACACGCGTCGCAAGGTGAATGCCGGCTGGTGGCTCGCACGGGCGATGCCCCTTCTGGTAATGGCGGGAGTGCTCGGCTTTGTCGTGATTTTTGTGCTCCGTTCGCGCGGCATGGAGCTGGGATGGCGCCACGTCTGGCCATGGGTGGCCTCTGGCTTTGTGGCTTTGATGATCACCGCCTGGCTGCTCGCGCGGCGGCAGTTTGTTTCCACATCACAGGCCTTGGTGCGGCTTGAGTCAGAACTCCATCTGCACAATGCCCTGACCACAGCAGCCGCAGGCCGCGGTGTCTGGCCTGCACTGATTCCATCTGCGGATGACGGCTGGCGCTGGCGCTGGCAGACCTTGGGTGGGCCCATCGTCGCATTTGCCGGCAGTCTCGCCCTCGCGATTTTCCTGCCCGTGGCTCAGGATGTTGAAGCCAAAGGACCGACGGTGGAGCCGCAGGCCTGGGCACAGATGGAAGACTGGCTGGAAAAACTCCAGGAAGACAAGATCGTCACCGAGGAGGAAAAAGACGAGCAGCTCGCGAAAATCGCGGAGCTACGTGACCAGCCACCGGAAAAGTGGTTCAGCCATGAGAGCCTCAATGCGGGGGACACTCTCAAAGAGCAGCTGCAACGCGACATCAAACAACTGGCGCAAAATCTCACCACGGCGGAGCGCAGCCTCAATGCACTGAAAAATTATGCCGATCAGCTTTCGGTGGAGGCCAAGGAGCAGCTGCTCAAAGACTTTGATCAGGCACTCGCGGACATGAAGTCGAGCTCCTTGGAGCTTGATCCTGAGCTGCTGAAGTCGATTGCCGGCCTCGATCCCAAAAACCTGAAGAGCCTTTCCAAGGAGCAGATGAAAGAGCTGGGCGAGTCGATGAAAAAGAAGGCGGGCGCCTGCAACGGCATGTGCAAAAACCCCGGCTTTCTCGGCGATGGCGAAGGTGAGGACGACGCACTGGCCGAGGCCTTGGGCCTGCTGAAAAAACAAGGCCAGGGCATGGGGGGAGAGGGTGAGGGCCCCGGCATTGGCGGCATCTCACGTGGTCCCGGCACGGCACCGTTGACGCTCTCCGATGAAGAAAACGATTTCGGCACGAACAAAAAAGAAGCGGTGTCGAACACCGACATGTCACGTGCCCAGGTGGGCAACATGCTGGCGCTTCAGGATGGCAAACACGAAGTGGACAAGAGCATCAAAGGTCCCCAGGCCGCAGGTGCGATTCAAAACGCCGGGCAAGGTGGCGAGCAGGTCTGGCGTGAGTCTTTGACACCTGAGGAGAAGGCCGTGCTGAAGCGCGTTTTCCGCTGAGCGTTCGCTTTCGCATCTGTACTCGGAGCGCATTTGTGAAATGTGTGTGAAGTTCCGTTTTCATCTCGACTTCATGCCTTGGTTCTTGTTTTAGTCGGATGAATGAACGACGCCTACGCTTCAGACTCAGAAATTCAGTCAGCATCCCTACCCGTCGATGCCCTGCGACGCACCCTGAACGAGGTGCTTTTTGGGCAAAGTGAACTCATCGAGCTGGTGCTCTGCGGCGTCATCGCACGCGGTCATGTGCTGCTCGAAGGTTTGCCGGGCCTGGGGAAAACCGAGCTGGTTAAAGGACTCTCCAAAGCCCTCAATCTCACCACCCGCCGCGTGCAGTTCACGCCCGACCTGCTTCCCGGCGATATCACCGGAAATCCCGTGCTGCAGGAGGTGGATGGCAAACGCGAGTTCGTGTTTCAACCGGGGCCCGTGTTCACCAACCTGCTGCTCGCAGATGAAATCAATCGCGCCTCTCCGAAGACGCAATCCGCACTGCTCGAAGCCATGCAGGAGCGCCGCGTGACGGTGCTGGGCCAGACGCACACGTTGCCGGATCCTTTCTTCGTGCTCGCCACGCAGAACCCCATCGAACTCGAAGGCACCTATCCGCTGCCAGAGGCACAGGTGGACCGCTTTTTGTTCAAGCTTGAGGTGCTGCGCAATTCGGCGGCGACGCTCGCAAAGATCGTCACCCAGCGCGAACTTGGCGTGGAGCCGCAGGTAACCTCAGTGGTCACATGCGAGGCGTTTGCGCTGTGCGCTTCGGCGCCAGCCCGCGTGCGGCGCTGAGTCTGGCGGCCGCTTCCAAGGCGCGTGCTCTGATGCATGGCAGGCCGAATGCGAGCTTTGAAGATGTGCAGGCGCTGGCGCTGCCGGTGCTCAATCACCGCGTGCTGTTGGATTACACCGCCCGTATGGATGGCAAAACGAGTGCCGGCGTGGTGCGTGCCATTCTGGCGGAAGTGCCCGTGCAAAACATCGCGACACCACGCACCCTGAAGGAGGCCGCATGAAGTCTTTTCACCGCCTGTGGCTGGGTGTGCTGCTGCTGGGGGCAACGGCGGCGCATGCGCAGAAAAACATCGCCAATGAGGAACTCGACCCGCTCTCTGGCACTCGCGTGCAGGTTCGCAGCGTGTTTGATCCGCTGCCTCCCTCGGGATATGCACCCATGCGCATCGTGGCGACGAACGGCACCGGCCGGAATGCTCGCTGGGGCTTTGATTTTCATTCGCAGACCCAGCACTACCGTCAGCAAAACGAGCACGACAGCAGCTTTGCCGTGGACGTGCCTGCGCGCTCCACGCAGTCAGCCTTGTTCATGGTGCCGCTGGCTGTGGACTATGACGACAGCGGCTCAGGTTCCTCCGGCCACGTGCTGCGGGTGAGCATATCCGGCACAGGATTCGATGAGTCGCCCAAGTTTGACCATGAGAGCCGCATCGGCGGTTTTCCAGCAGTGGCACTCAGCGAGTCTCTGGCGGAGTTCAGCATCACTCAGCTCAACAAGGAGGTAGAGTCGAAGATGCACTCAACCCACGGTGGGTACTATGGCGGTGCCATGACTTTTGGCTGTCGCTTTGAGCCGGCGGATCTTCCGGACTCCTGGCTCGGCTACAGCGGTTTTGATTTCATCCTTCTCAGCAGCACGGACTGGCAGAAACTGAAGCCGGCGGTCAAGCGTGCGCTGCTGGAATGGGTGCGGCTGGGCGGGAATCTGCATGTGTATCTCTCGCCCGGGACTTACCCTGAGTCTCTTGGCCTGCCAGACATCATCAATGCGTTCTCACACACGGTCTCGCTGGGAAAAATCGTCACCTTGAGCTGGGATGGCAAGACGCTGCCCGCGACTCAGACAGTGAACCGTTACTGGGGTGAGCCACAGCGCGTGAACACCCTCAGGTCTGATCATTCCCGCGTGGGTGTATGGCCGTTGCTGAAATTGCTGGGCACGCGCAGCTTTGCCTCCTGGCAGGTCATTGTGTTTCTTGTGGTCTTCGGCATGCTGGTGGGGCCGGTGAATCTTTTCGTGCTGGCTCCGGCTGGCAAGAGGCACAAGCTCTTCATCACCACGCCATTGCTGTCCATCGGTGCCAGTGTGGTCATGGTGGGACTGATCTTGGTGCAGGATGGGACCGGTGGTGTGGGGCGGCGCTTCGTTGCCATCAATCTCGAACCCGGCGAAGCGGCGGCCTATGTGACGCAGGAGCAGGTCAGCCGCACCGGCGTGCTGCTGGGTGCAGGCTTTGAGATGAAGCAGCCCGTGCTGATTGAACCCCTGGTCATGCCGGACTCGCCGTGGGCGAAATTGAAAAAAACCTCCACCGCACAGTCCGCCAGCCTGACTCAGGACGGACGCGAACGCCGCGGCAATTTTTTCCAAAGCCGCGCAGAGCAGGGGCAGGTGCTGCGTGCAGCCGTCTCAACGCGCGCACGTCTCGAACTCAAGTCCGGTGCCGCACCTGACGCCGCACCGACACTGATCTCAGCACTCGGCTTCACGGTGGAGGAACTGTTTTACACAGATCCAGCGGGCGCGCAGTGGCGGCTCGAAAAACCACTGAGCACCGGCCAGAGTGCGATGCTGGTCAAAACGGATGCGAAAACGAAGAACCCCTGGCTGGATGACGCCGTCAATCCTGCGGTGGACTCGCTGCGCATTTTGCTCAACAACACCACCACAAACCGGCGCTCGTTCTTCGTCGCGAAGGCCCGCAAGGCACCGGATTTCACACTCGACACCCTGTCCTCGATCCGCTGGGAGGACGATCGCATTGTTGTCTTCGGCCCGGTCACGCAGCCCTGAACTCCGCCTCTTCGATCTTCATGTCATCGTCTGTTTCAAACTCCGCACCCGCCCACGAGATGGATCGCAGCCAGCCTGCGGTTGTGGTGGAGGATCTGCACCGCACCTTCGGCACTTTGAAGGCGGTGGATGGCGTGTCCTTCAGCATTGATCACGGTCGGGTGGTTGGCTTCGTCGGTGCCAATGGTGCGGGCAAAACCACCACCATGCGCATCATGGCCACGCTGGATTCTCCCGGCAGCGGCCGGGTTTGCATGGGCGGTCACAATGTCGTGCATCATCCGGCCAAGGTGCGCCGTCTGCTGGGCTGGATGCCGGACAGCTTCGGCACCTACGAGCACATGACCGTGTTGGAATACCTCGACTTCTACGCGCGTGCCCTCGGCTTCAAAGGCGCAGATCGTCTACGCCGCATCCAGGAGGTGATGGACTTCACCGATCTCACGCCGCTGGCCGATCGCATGAGCAACAAGATGTCCAAAGGCCAGACCCAGCGCCTCTGCCTCGGCCGCGCCCTGCTGCATGATCCGCAGATCCTCATCCTCGATGAGCCTGCGGCGGGCCTCGATCCCAAGGCGCGCGTCGAACTGAAAAACCTCATCCGCATTCTCGCGCAGGAGGGCAAGACCATCCTCATCAGCTCCCACATCCTAAGCGAACTTGGCGAGATGTGCGACAGCCTCCTCTTCATCGACAAAGGCCGCATCGTGCATCATGGCGATGCTGAAAGCATGGTGCGCGGCACCGAGACCGCCGGCGAGACACTGGTGAATGTGCAGATCGCCGGTGAACCCGCCAAGCTCATCGAATGGGCTCTCACCGCCCCGCTGATCAAGGTCGAAGAAGAGACCAAACGCGGCGCGCGTCTGCGCATTCAGTCCACAGACGACGCCACCCTGGCAGGAGTTTTGCGCCGCATGATCCAGGACGGCCTCCCCGTGCTCGACTACCACCGCGAAGAGCGCCGTCTCGAAGACGCCTTCATCGACATGCTCGGTCAGATCGACAGGAACACGTTCAAAGCGCAGCCGCCTGAAGGGTTGCCGCAAAAAAACACCGAGGACGCAAAATAATGCATCATCACCGGCTCCTCATTTTTGCAGCTTTTGGCGCTTCTTTGCGGCCATCCCACTCATGAACGTCGCTCCCGCCATCATGGACTTTCCCGACCGCCTCTCCCCGATGGTGGTGAAGGAGCTGCGGCAGGGGCTGCGCACCCGGCTCTTCGGCGGCGTGCTGCTCACGCTGCATATCATGCTGGTGCTGCTCACGCTCATGAGCGGCGGGGCCGAAAATACTGCCGCGGTCAGCGGCTGGTTCGATGGCATCGTCACACTCGTGCTCTGCATCATCATGCCGCTGCGCGGGTTTTCCGCCGTGGCAGATGAGATCAAGTCCGGTACGCTGGACATGCTGGCGCTCACCCGTCTCTCGGCCGGGCGCATCATCTTCGGCAAATGGGCCGCCATCGCCTCGCAGTCGCTGCTGCTCATGCTCAGCATCCTGCCGTATGTGGTGGCGCGTTTCGTCTTTGGCGGTTTGGATCTCTTCGGCGAGATCGCGGCGTTGTTTTACAAATGGCTGGCCGGCGTCGTGATTGCGGCCGTGATCGTGGCGCTCTCCACTCAGCGCCAGTTCTGGCTCCGGACTGCCGTCATTTTCCTGGTGATGACACACATGGGAACCAGGGCCGCTTCAAGCTCGATGTTCACTTACTTCACCAAGTTGGGAGGACCCAGTTCCTCGCTGCTGCTGGTGGGAATGGCGGCATGGGCGATTTTTTTCTTCCTCAGTCTGGCGGCCACGCGCATCGCGCCGAGCGCTTCGCTCCTGAGCGTGGTCAAACGCTCCGTGCATTTCGTCATGATCTTGTCGTTGCTGCTGCTGGGCTGGCTGACCGGATCGGCGGCCGACATAGGCTTGATCGCTGCGGGCGTGCTCACCTTGCTGATGATCGACGCCTTGACCGAGCGCGTGAACGAAGCGCCCTCGGTGTATGCCGCCTTTTATCAGCGCGGCTGGCCGGGCCGTGTCGCCCTGTGGCTGCTGGCACCGGGCTGGGTCACGGGTTTCCTATACTCGGCGCTGCTGGTGGCTCTGGTGGCGGTGTTCGTGGGCTGGACCCTCAGTGTGGAGGAAGCAAAGCTGGTCGCCGTGAGTGCTGCGGGCACGTGGATGATTGCGGCTTTGGTGCAGCTGTTTTCCACGCGCAAGTCTCGTGATCTGCTGCCGCCTTTCATCATCTTCTGGCTGATCGTAAATGTGATGATCGCAATCCTGGGCATTCCGCTGATGGCGTCGTTGAGCATGAGGAGCGCCACGGCCTGGTTCACCTGCGCACTCCCGCAGTTTTTGTCATCGGGCTACAAGACCGCGCAGGCGGGGGACAAGGCGGCTCTGCTTGATTTCGGCATGCTCTCCTCATGCATCTGGCCCACTGTCCTGCTGATTGCCGCAGTGTTTGCCTGGCGGCACGCACGTGGTGCCCGGCAGGAAGGCTGGCGAATGATCCACGGCAAAAATGGAGGCACCGCCGACTGACATGAACGCCACTCTGCCCATGCTGCGTGATTTCAGCGATCACTTCAGCCCCATCGTCGTCAAGGAGTTGCGTCAGGGCTTGCGCACGCGGTTCTTCACCTCGGCGCTGATCTTGTTCCACACCTTCATCATCCTGCTTCTCATCACAGTGACGTTGGGTGCGCCAGTGGAGGCGGTGAACGGCATCTTCTGGGGCATCGCAGGTTTCATGCTGCTGGCGGTCATGCCGCTGCGTGGATTTGCCGCCCTGCATACGGAAGCTGCGGATGGCACACTGGACATGCTGACGCTCACCTCCATCGCGTCATTCCGCATCCTTTATGGCAAATGGGTCGCGCTCTACAGCCAGACCTTGCTGGTCGCAGGCTCCATTCTTCCCTACATGGTCGCACGCTACTTCTTTGGCGGTGTCGAAATCCTGCAGGAGGTCGTGGCGCTGGTGATGCTGGCTCTCGGCTCCGGCGTTATCACGGCAGCTTTGCTGGCCTTTTCATCTCAGGGTCCCTTGTTGCTGCGCATCTTTCTGGCGCTCTGCGTGGCTGCGGGCGCGTTGCCGCTGGGGTTCTTCACCGCATTCCTCGTGTCGGCATCACAGGCAGACTCGATGGTGCGCGGATTCTTCGCGCTCGCTCTCTGGGAGCAGTGCAGCCTCATTGGCGGCATTCTGGCTCTGGTGGTCTATGCCGTGTATTATTTTCTGGCGCTCGGCTCCTCACGCATCGCTCCGCCATCGGAGAATCACAGCACACTGAAACGCCTCATCGCACTGGCTGTGCATGGCGCTTTGATGGTGACGGGCCTCCTGCTGTGTTTCCTCAACACGGATCCCGATGTGGCTTTTTGGGCCTACATTCCACTCATGGTCCTGACGCTCATCGTTTGCATGGATGTGCTGACGGAGGAGATGCCGCGCTACCCCACCGCCGTGGCAGTGCTGGCACGGCGTGGGCGTCTGGGCAGGCTGGCAGGCAGGCTCTTGTACCCCGGCTGGGCTTCTGGCGTGATCTTTTCCGCCGTCATGTGTGGGATGGCGTTGAGCATCGTGGCTGGCATCACTTTGCGGCACGCTTCCTGGGATTGGGACGACGGCCCGGGCGTTTACATGGTCTGCCTCTTCCTAGCTGTCTTCGTGCCGGTGATCCTGCGCATCAATCGAACGAACACCTTTGTGAACTGGTGGGTGGTGCAGCTTTGTTCAGCGATCTGTGGGATCATGCTGACGATGTTTTGCTTCACCATGAATGCGCGTGAGCTGGGTCTCCTCGGAATATTCACCCCCATCACCACCTTGTTTGGCGTCAACTGTGTGGACTACAGCAGCCGTGAGGGCATCATGTTGCTGGGTTGTGTGTTCAGCTCCATGTGGCTCCTCGCCGCCATCGTGCGTGCGGCGTCACATTTCAATACCTACACCATGCTCGAATCTGAAGCGCTTGAGCAGGCCGCTCGGGAAACCCACCGCACTCATGACGCTGCTTGAAGATGCCGGCGCATTGCGCACGCTGCACGTCCGCGCACGTGGCTGGGCGCGCGTGCTGAAGCTGCCCTTTCGTCAGCAGCGCTGGCGTGGGCATGCGGGTGAGTTTCTCGGCAGCGGCACCGGCAGCAGCCTCGACTTCCAGGACCATCGCCTCTACCTGCCCGGTGACGACCCGCGCCAGATCAACTGGCAGGCCTACGCCCGCACCGGCACCTACTCGATGAAGCTCTATCGCGAAGAGGTGCGCCCGCTCGTCGATGTGATCCTCGATGTCTCCGCCTCCATGTTTGCCTTTGCCGCCAAGGAGCAGCGTGCGCTGGAATTGTTTGCCTACACCATCGAGTCGGCGCTGCAGTCCGGTGCCACCCTGCGGTGCTACGCCATCGCCGGAGCACAGCATCAATTGCTGGAGCCCGAGGTCATTCTCAGCGGCCAGTGGCACTCCCGCGTCAGCGCCTTGATCCCCACACAGGAAACTCCTGTGTTAAACCGTCTCCCCCTGCGTGCCGGGGCCATGCGCGTCTTCATCAGCGATCTGCTCTTTGCCACCGAACCGGAATCCATGCTCGCCTGCCTCAGCACACGCAGCGGTCGCGGCATCGTCTTCGCTCCGCAGGCGCAGGAGGAGGCCGATCCCGGCTGGGATGGGAACTACGAATTCATCGACCCCGAGACCGGCCTGCCGCATGAGCACCGGGTCGAAGCCGCGCTGCTGCAAAGCTACGAATCAGCCTACCGCCGCCATTTTGAACTTTGGAAAGCCGCTGCCCAGAAGCACGGCATCGCGCTGGCTCGTGTGTCCGCAGAGGCCGATTTTCAAAAGGCGCTGCAACTCGAAGGCCTTTCCAGTGGAGCTGTGGAAACCGCATGAATCTCACGCTCGCCAACACCTGGGGCCTTTGGGCGCTGCTCGGCATTCCGGCCGTGATCGCCATTCACTTCCTGCAGCGACGCAATCGTCGTGTTCCAGCCACCACGCTCTTCCTGCTGCAGCAGATGAAGCGCGAGAGCCGCACCGGCAGTCGCTTTGAGCGCCTGCGCACCTCCATCCCGTTCTGGCTGCAATTGCTCATGGTGCTGCTTCTCACCTGGCTGCTGGTGCAGCCACGCTGGCTCAAACACGATGCGGTGCAGCGCATCGTCATCGTCATGGACACCTCCGCAAGCATGCAGGCATTTCGCGCGCCTGCTCTCAAAGCAGTGGATGATGTTCTCGGCCTGCTCGAAGGGCCGCTCGCACGCGCGGAGCTCACCCTGCTGTCCTCGGATGCCGAAGCCCCCAGCCTCTATCACGGCACGCTGGCCGGTGAATTGCGCCAGGCGCTGGCGCAATGGGAACCGCTGCTCGGCGTCCATGATTTCACACCTGCCTTGCGCGTCGCACGCGGGCTCGTTGGGCAGCAGGGGGTCGTGGTGCTCATCACCGATCACCCTCTGCCAGTGCCACCGCTCTTTGGCGCACAAGTGGTATCCGTGGGTCAGGAAACCGACAACGTCGGCTGGGCCGGTGTGACCGTGGAAGAAAAAGACGGCCAGTGGGTGTGGCATGCCCTGGTGAAAAATTACAGTCTCACCGCACAGGGGCGTCAGTGGCGTGCGCAGGCCGGTGCTGCGGAATCTCCATGGAAGCCAGTCAAGCTCGGCCCTGGTGAAACCCAGACGCTCTCCGGCCCTTTCCCCGCAGGTGAGATCCAGCAGATCGCGCTGCAACTCAGCGAAGACGCGCTCTCACTCGACAACGATCTGCCCCTTGTGCGTCCCCAGCCCAAGGTGCTCTCGCTTTGCGCGCTTGAAGGCAAAGTGCCGCTGCTCGCCGAACTGTTCAGCCGCTATGCACATCTGCGCATGGTCGCTGTGCCGGGCGAGTCAGACCTCGTCGCTGCCGTGATGACACCGAGCTTCGCGTTGCCTGAGCAGCGGCATGGCTGCTTTTTTCAAGCCCCGGCAGATGAAACCGCGCCCTACCTCAAAGGCAGCATCGTCGCCGAACCCCATGCGCTCGTGGAAGGACTGAACTGGCAGGGCCTGCTCGTGCGCGAGTCCAAAGTCATGCCTCGGCAGTCGCAGGATCGTGTCCTCCTCTGGCAGGGCGAGCGCCCGCTCATCGTCCTGCGCATGATGCCCGCAGGTGGACGCCAGTTGATCTGCCAGTTTGATTTGGAAACCTCCAATGCACGCAAACTCCCCGCCTTCGCCGTGCTGCTGCATCGCTTTCTCGAAGAACTGCGCACAGACAAACTTGCCCCCGAAGCCGCTAACTTCGATGTGCGTCAGCACCTCGTCGTCGCCCATCGTCAGGATGCCGAAGCCGGTCCATTGAAGCTGGGAGATCAGGAGATACCCCTCGCACAGGCGCGGTTGCTGCGCGCCCCGGCTCGGCCCGGACACTTCACCGTGCGTCAGGGTGAAACTCCTCTCCTTACTGCAGCCGCGCATTTCGCCGACACTCGCGAGGCCGACCTCACCCAAGCGAAGCCCTTCAACGAACTCGACAAGATCAAGGCCGTGCAAATCGAAACCCTGCACGAGACCGATCCCAACTGGCGGCTGTGGCTCCTCATCCTGCTTCTCCTGCTATTGAGTAGTTGGTGGTTTACGAATTCCAGACGCGAAATGAAGGAGGTATCGCGCGCATGATGTTCCGCCACCCAGAATGGTTCGCTCTTCTGCCCGTGCTCCTGCTGGCAGGCTGGCTCCTGCCACGCCTTTCTCTCTGGCGGCCCGTGCGGCTGCTGCTCGTCGCTTTGATCACGCTGACCCTGGCACAGCCGCAGTGGCGGCGTCTCGCAGACGGCGTGGATCTCTGGGTCCTGCTGGACTCTTC